>JAISKG010000112.1 GCA_031261015.1 Dysgonamonadaceae bacterium
CTACCTCATTTGGAGAAAAAAGAAAAATCAGGGAGTTTTCTAAACCCTGAGTTAATAAATGTTTAAAGTTTTAAGATTGGCGAAGGCTCTTGTGACAAGAGCCTTTTCGCTGTTTAAAACGGTTAATTCTTTTTTTGAGTTCCTATTATCCGCTTCTCCGATTGTACCGGTAAGCGCTCATCGGGCGCAAAGCATTATAGCCGAGGGTAAGCACAAGCCCGAAAGGCTGTGCGTAACCCCCGGTCGCGGGACGTCAATTCATCCCTGCGCCGCGTAGCGGTGCTGCCTGTCTGAAAATGGTTTCGCCGCTACGCGGCTTATGCTTGTGGGATATATTTATATCCGTGGGCTACGTTCCACCCTTCGGGTGTTCACTCACCCACGGCTACTAAGATTAGGCCGCTACGCGGCCAACGCTGAGAGTAAATTAGCTTAGTCCGGCATGTTCCAGAATGACCGGACTTTTTACATGCACTCCAAACTCGTTGGCTTTTTTCAGGATAAAGCGGGCTAATTCCGATTTTTTATCTTCCGGAGCGTAGCGGAAATAAGCTTCTGCAGCTCGTACGTGCGCGGCATCGGGAATAGGAAATTCGCGGGTTTCAGGAATACCGAAATCCGAATCGGATAATTCGCGTCTTTCTTCCGCATCCAAGCGGTCGTTTTCGAATGATTTCATTTTGTGTAGTTTTATATTTTATTATAACACACACAAAAGGTTTTTTGTTGCGGATTGATTTCTGAAAAATAAAATTCACCACTTCGTCAAGCGCATATCGCCCGTTTCCGCAAATGCCTGATGCATCGCGAAACACGATTTCAGATTCTGCGGCGTATGTCCTTTCACGCCCAGATTCAGAAAATCGGTCAATAAGCCTCTGTATTCGGGCGCCACGCAATTATGAATGATGGCTTCGGCGCGCTGAACCGGCGATTTGCCTCTCAAATCGGCGACACCGTGCTCGGTAATCAATATTTTAACGGAATGTTCGTTGTGATCCACATGAGAAACCATCGGGACAATCGAACTGATTTTTCCGTCTTTAGCCGTTGATGGCGTAGTGAAAATGGAAAGGTAGCTGTTGCGGCAAAAATCACCCGAACCTCCGATGCCATTCATCATCTTTGTACCTAATACATGCGATGAATTGATATTGCCGAAAATATCAGCTTCCAAGGCGGTATTGATGGAAATCAAACCCAAGCGGCGGGCAATTTCGGGATTGTTGGAAATCTCTTGCGGTCGCAATAAGAATTTTTGTTTAAAGAAATCCAAATCGGCATACACTTCGTTCAAAACCGGCGTAGTGAGCGACAAAGAGCAGCCGCTGGCAAATTTCACGTGGCCTTCGCGCATCAGACCGACGACCGAATCTTGAATGACTTCGGTGTAAATTTCAAACGGAGGAATGTCTTTGTTGGATCCCATTGCGCCCAAAACGGCGTTGGCCACATTGCCTACTCCCGACTGTACAGGCAGGAAACTCATCGGAATACGTCCGGCTTTCATCTCCGAAGCCAAGAAATTGGACACGTTTTCGCCGATTTTTTTGGTTACGGAATCTAAGGGAGAGAAGGCGCCGATTTCGTTTGGTAAATTGGTTTCGACAATTCCGGCTACTTTTTTCGGATCCAATTGAATGTAAGGCAATCCGATACGGTCGCTCGGCGTATAAATAGGGATTTCCCGGCGGTAAGGAGGATCGGCAGGTTCGTAAATATCGTGCATTCCCAGCAATTCCTTGGGATGGTATGCGTTCAATTCGAGGATAATTTTCTCGGCTAAATGCACGATTGTCGGAGCGATACCTACGGCTGAAGTCAGTACGGCTTTTCCGTCTTCGGTAATATCGCAGACTTCCAAAATAGCAAAATTGGGCTTGGGCAAAAATCCATAACGCAGGTATTGAGACAGTTCGGAAAGATGCAGGTCACAATAGTGCATTCCTTGCCGATTGAGTTCCTCGCGCGAATCTTTGTGCGATTGATAAGGAGTGCGGAATTTGATTGCGTGCGCTCGCGACAAAACGCCGTCGGCCGATTCGCCGGTAGAAGCTCCTGTGTACATTCCTACTTGAAAAGGTTTGCCTGCAGCGTGTTCTGCTTCCGCTTTATGAGCTAATGCTGTGGGGACAGCTTTGGGGCAGCCTGTTGCCGTAAATCCGCTTAAACTAATAATATCTCCATCGTTAATCAAACTTGCAGCTTCTTCAGCCGACATTTTCCGATATGCCATAAATCTTATTTTTAAATTTCCGGCAAAGATACGTTTTTTCTACGATTTTAACTAATTTTTTGTCTGACTTCGTGCAGGAAATTCTTCATTGCTGGAGCATCTTTACTTTCAATAATTTGCAAAAGATGCGCCAATTCCTTCCGAATTTGTCCTAATTGGGTAGGCGTGTGCGGGTTGAAGAGGATTTCCGTGAGCAAATAGTCATCTTCCGACATCAGGCCACGTGCAATATCCATGTGCTTTTTGAAAGTTGTTCCGGGCGCTTCCTGAGGCTTCATAATCGAGGCGAAAACCAGAGTCGATGCGAAGGGAATCGACAGCGAGTAGGCCACCGTTTCATCGTGTTCCTCAAACGTATATTCAAAAATATTGAGCTTCAATGTCTGGTACAAATCGCGGAAAAACACTTTGCCCAAATGATTCGACTCGGAAATAATGATGGCGTTTTCGGAAGAAAGGTTTCCCAGATTGGCAAACGTAGGTCCGAACATTGGATGCGTGGATACGAAAGGATGTCCGGTCGCTTCGTAAAACTCTTTCAGTCCGGTTTTTACGGAAGCGATGTCCGAGAGAATGCACGATTCGGGCAGGTAAGGCAAGGCTTGCCGGAATGCTTCGATTGTGTATTGCACGGTGGCGGCATTTAACAAAATTTCCGGTTTAAATGTGGCCATTTCCTGAGGATCGCTCATCCGAATGCAATTGTAGGTGAAGCGCAGTTTTTCGGGATTGCGGTCGAAAATGGCGACTTCATGCTCAAAGCTCAGTACGTCGGCGAAGAAAGATCCCATCTTTCCGGCGCCTAAAATTTGAATTCTCATTGATTTAATACTTCCATTTGTTGACGGATTGATTCTTCGTGGATAGCTTCCAGCACTTCTTTCATGAAGGCTTCTCCCATGTCCATTTCTTTCGCTTGCTTGATTCGCTTGACTAAAATTTCGTCGTAACGAAACGTTTGCAAAACAGGCATTTGATGCTCTTTTTTATATTGTCCTATTTCACGGGAAACGCGCATACGTTTCGACAAAACGGCCAATAATTCTTCGTCGAGCTGGTCGATTTGATGACGGAGTTCGGATAAACTTTCGGTCGTTTGATTCGTGTCGCGGATTACCAGCAAATTCAGAATAAAAGAGAGCGCTTCGGGCATGATTTGTTGTTCTTTGTCACTCCAAGCGCGGTCGGGGTAGCAGTGCGACTCGACGATTAATCCGTCGTAATTCAAGTCCATGGCTTGTTGCGACAGCGGGGCGATCAATTCGCGCTTTCCACCGATGTGGCTGGGATCGACCAACAGCGGTAGCGACGGAAGCCTCCGTTTCAATTCGATGGGGATATGCCATTGAGGCAGATTGCGATACAATTTTTTATCATACGAACTGAACCCTCGGTGGATCGCACCTATTTTCCGGATTCCGGCGTTGTAAATGCGTTCGATGGCTCCAATCCATAATTCCAGATCGGGATTGACCGGATTTTTAACGAGCACGGGACCCGTAAAATTTCCGCCTTGCAACGCATCGGCAATTTCCTGCATGGCAAAGGGATTGGCCGTAGTGCGCGCGCCGATCCAAAGCATGTCTATGCCGGCTTTAATCGCTTCATTTACATGTTTTTCCGTGGCAACTTCCGTAGCCACGTACATGCCGGCTTCTTTCTTCACGCGTTGCAGCCAAGGCAAACCTTCCGCACCGATTCCTTCAAAGCCGCCCGGTTTGGTGCGTGGTTTCCAGATACCCGCGCGGTAGATTTGTATTCCTATATTAGCCAAGTCTTTAGCGGTGGTCATGACTTGCTCTTCGGTTTCCGCGCTACAAGGCCCGGCGATCACCAGAGGCCGTTGGTTGCTCATGCCGGGAAGTAAAATTGATTCAAATTCCATTTTATTGTCGTTGTAAGAGTTAATGAACGTGTTGTTTGATTCTTTGTAAAGCTTCTTCGAGTTTTTCCTCTTTGCAACACAAAGAAATACGAATATAACGATTGCCGTTGCTTCCGAAAATAAATCCAGGAACGATAAATACATGCGCCTGATACAAAATGGTGTCGGCCAATTCGCCGCTATTGGCATACCGACCGGGAATTTTTCCCCACAAAAACATTCCCGATTGTTTCGGATCGAAAGTGCAATGCAAAACTTCCATGATTTTTTCAGCGATATTGCGCCGTTTGCGGTAAATGCTATTCATCGTATCATACCAAGTTTGAGGCGCTTGTAAGGCTTGCGCCGCCGCCAGCATCATCGGTTTGAACTGTCCGCTGTCGATGTTGCTTTTGACTTTCAAAATCCACTGTACAAATTGAGCGTTGGAGGCCAGCATCGCCATTCTCCATCCGGGCATGTTTTGCGATTTGCTTAGCGAATTTAATTCGATGCAAATCTCTTTGGCTCCTTTTATTTCCAAAATACTCAGAGGTTTATCATTTAAAATAAAACTATATGGATTATCGTGACAAATGATGATTCCGTGCTTGCGGCCGAAGGCGACTAATTTTTCAAACAATTCTCTACTCGCGGGTGCGCCGGTAGGCATGTTTGGATAATTTACCCACATCAATTTGACTTTCGATAAATCCAAGCGCTCCAAAGCGTCGAAATCGGGTTGCCAATTGTTGGACTCAAGTAAATCATACTCAATTAATTCGGCTTCGACCAAACGACTGACTGAACTGTAAGTCGGATAGCCCGGATTGGGAATCAGCACGGCATCGCCCGGATTCAAAAAAGCTAAAGAAATATGCAAAATTCCTTCTTTGGAACCGATCAGCGGCTGAATTTCCGTATCGGGATTCAATTCTACGTGATAATATTTTTGATACCAACCGGCAAAAGCGCGGCGCAATTCGGGAATGCCTACATAGGGTTGATAGCCGTGAACGTTCGCTTGCTGAGCCGATTCGCACAACACAGCAATCGCTTCAGCCGCAGGCGGCAAGTCGGGACTTCCCACGCCCAAACTGATCACATCCGCTCCGTTTCGATTCATTTCATCGACTTCTTTCAATTTTTTGGAGAAATAATATTCACTGACGGTTTGCAAACGCCGCGCCGGTTCAATGGTTTTCATAAATTATTTTCTTTATATTCGCCTAATATTTTCAAATCTTTCATCAGAGGACGGACGGCATCCAATCCTTGCTTGTATTTCAATAAGTTACAAAACTTTAAATCGACATAAAACAAATATTCCCATTCGCGGCCGATAATCGGAAGCGACTGTATTTTGGTCAGATTTACATCGTAAAAAGAAAAAATCGTCAGTACTTTCGACAAACTTCCTTCGGTGTGAGGTAAAGTGAAGACAATCGAGGATTTATCAACTGCTGAGGCATCTACCAATTCTTCCGCCAGCCAGCGATTGGCCAACAAAAGAAAACGGGTAAAATTACGTTTGTTGGTTTCAATTCCTTGTTGCAGAATATTTAATCCATACAATTCCGCAGCGTACCGACTGCAAATGGCGGCGTGTCCTTTGAGATTTTCTTCAGCGATGCGTTGGGCGCTTAAAGCTGTGTCTTCGCTTTCCACCGCTTTCACGTGCGACAAAGTTTTAAGAAATTCGCCGCATTGCATCAGGGCGATCGGGTGAGAATTGATTTCCGTCAACGATTCGATGGTTTCGCCCGGAAGTGCAGCTAAACTGTGGGTAATGTGCAACTTCTGCTCTCCGACAACGACCAGATCGCTTTCGCGGATCAATTCATGGTTTTGCAGCAAACTGCCGGCAATGGTATTTTCGATCGCCATAATTCCGATCAAATTCGGATCTTTTTTCACCGCCGATACCACATCGGAAAAATGTTCGCAAGGAAGTATGTCGATGTTTTCTCCATTTTTTTCGTTGAAATATTTCCGGGCGGCCGTTTCGTGGTACGCCCCTTTTACGCCTTGAATTGCTACTGTTTTCATTTCAAATTCGTTTCAAAAAAAAATCCCATCGTGCTCGACAGGATTTCTTATAGGTTGTTTTTATGTTTTGTTTTTACCGTACAATATCCTGTCTTACTGTTTGCTAAAGTAAAAGTAAAAAAAGGAATATGTAAAATAAAACCGGTTCATTAATTTCGTATTGATAGTAATTTCGATGCAAAAGTAATACTTTTTTTGAGAAATACCAGTGATTGTGGCATTTTTTTATTTGTTACGCGTAAAAGACAAATTAAATTTGGTTAGTGCATCGAAATAATTTATCTTTGGGCAAGCGATACGAATAAAAAAATGAAATATAGCTATTAAAAAATAATTAAAATGAATAGAATTTTTATTTTCTTCTGTACTCTATTGACCATACTATTTATTATGGTTTCTTGTGAAAAAGCAAATGATGAAATATATCCTAAAAAATATGTTTTTAGTCATATTGTATATGGTAAAGTGAACTCCTATACCAATTCAGGAGATATAAACGAACCCGATAAAATTTACTCATTTTTGGAAAATTTCAGAAGAAATACTTGGTTATACGGTAGTACAGGGTATATTTTGCTTAGCGGTTCTCTGTTGAATATATACGAGGAAGAACCCGCCAATATACCATTCAAATTAGATGATGAAATTGAATTACTGTCCAATTCAAAAGCCAAAATAACAAGTAATGATACGGTTATCTATTTTGATATTATTCGGAAGAATGGAGTTTTGTATTTTCAATCATCAGACATAATATTGGGAAGTAGGTATATTGATGAGCCTGATAATAGACCGTATTACATGAAACCTTTTTATATTTGGGACAAAAAGCTTAAATATTCGCCACTTTACATTGATACTGTAGAAATTTCAAGCGGTACCGGCGTTTCTATCCGCTATGATATTAAACCTTGTATTTATGCAGTGGAAAAAAAGGATGAAATTCATATATCTTATACCTGTTATGTCGAAAAAACAATGGCGCTGATTAAAGTGGGAGTGGACGGCGAATATTCCTACTATAGCGCTTATCATGCTGCTGTTCAGAATGTTCAGAACGATTTCAGTCAAGATTATTTACATTTATATAGACATGACAGCAATTTAAAAAAAGATACAATTGTATATAAAACAAATACGATTATATTCAAAAAGAAATAAAAAAATATCACACAACCAAGGATTAAAAAACAAAATATCATGAAAGTCAAGTCTTATCGTTTTTTGTTCCGTATTTTTTCGTTTTTTTCCGATAAAACGAATGGATTTTCCTTCTCCCAAACTCATTCGGGTTAAAACCGATTCTGTTATCCGTGAAGAGCCGGCTATTACTTGTTATGATATTGCGGGAGAATATGAAATTGTATCTGTGCCTGAACAGGAGCCAATCGGAGGTTACACTTATGCTTATGTAGAACAGATGCCTCAATTTCCCGGGGGGAATGGAGCCTTGGTAAAATTTATACAGGAAAATTTACAAGACCCATCGCCAGAAAGCTGCGTTCAAGGGCGGGTAGTCGTTCGTGTTATTATCAATTCGGAAGGAGAAGTGACCCATCCGGAGATTGTCAAGAGTTTAGAGCCGGCCTTTGATAAAGAGGCCATACGGGTAATTCAAATGATGCCTCGCTGGACGCCCGGCAAACAGGATGGCAAAAATGTGAATGTGTATTATACGTTGCCTGTTCTATTTAGATTACAATGATTGAGGGTATGATGGAAAGTAAATTCTTCAAACACAATATTATAGTAGATGCAATAGCATTTTTTATATCCTTGTGCCTGTTAGTTACAGGTTTATATGGTTTATTCACCAATAATCAATGCTTTGCTGCATACCCCTATTTCCTGTACAGTTCGGTATTTTTTGTGTTGCATTTTGTTTT
>JAISKG010000141.1 GCA_031261015.1 Dysgonamonadaceae bacterium
CGACGTGATTTTGGGTGGACACAGCCACACTTTTTTGGATCATGCCGACCGCCGGTTGAATCTCGATGGCAAGGAAGTTGTGATCAATCAAGTCGGCGACAGAGGCATTTACATGGGAAGATTGGATGTCGTTTTGGCACGGGAAACCGGTGATAAATAATCTTGCAATTTCATGAGAACCATCGAAATCGATCAGGATTCGGGCTTTTGCTTCGGCGTGGTCAACGCGATTCAAAACGCTGAAAAAGAGCTGATGCAAGAGGAAGAACTGTACTGCCTCGGCGATATCGTTCACAACAATCAGGAAGTGGCGCGCTTGCAAAAGAAAGGCATGAAAACCATTACGCACGACGATTTGCGCGCCTTGCAAGATAAAAAAGTGTTGTTGCGCGCTCACGGCGAACCGCCTTCGACCTATCAATTGGCGGCGCAAAACCGTATCCGGATGATTGATGCGACTTGTCCGGTGGTATTGCAATTGCAAAAGAAAATCCAAAAGCATTATCAAAACTTGCCGCCCAATGATTCGCAAATTGTGATCTTGGGAAAAATCGGTCACGCGGAAGTCAACGGCTTGGTGGGACAGACCGAAGGCCACGCTTTAATTATTGAGAAAAAAGAAGATTTGGATCAGCTGGATTTCGGAAAAGCGATTTATTTGTTTTCGCAAACGACGATGTCGCTGGATGATTTTAAGGAGATTGTTGCAGAAATTCAGTCGCGCATGCAGCCCGGCGTCACCTTTCAATTTTATGATACGATTTGCCGGCGCGTGGCCAACCGCATTCCGAATATCCGCAGGTTTGCCGCCAAGCACGACTTGATTTTGTTTGTCGCCGGCGAGAAAAGTTCCAACGGCAAAGTATTGTTGCGCGAAGCCCAAAAAGCCAATCCGAATACCTTTTTGATCGCCGGTCCGGAAGATGTAAATGCTGTTTTATTATCTGATAATCAATCTATTGGTATCTGTGGCGCCACTTCGACTCCCAAATGGCTGATGGAAGCTGTTGCTGAGCGTGTGTTGAATTTTTCCTGAATTTTTATGCCCCTTGTGTAGATTTTTTGTGTGGTATTTTCGACTGTTTTTGTGAAGAATAAGCGGTAATTTTGCAAAAACACTAAATCAACAAAAATACCATGATTAAAAAATCGTATCTATTATTTTTATTTGTATTACTTGGTTGCTTAACGACCATCCTTCAGGCACAAACCAAAAGTTGGAAACGAGGCGCGTGCATGTCTAATTTACGAGAAGCCGATTTCGAAGCGTTAAAAACCGGAATGACTTGGTTTTACGATTGGGGGAATACTCCTGCAGGCGTAGGTACAGCTGCTTCAGACGCTCGAAACATTGAATATTGTCCGATGCGCTGGGGTAATGACTGGAATCCGAATGCGATCCGTGCTTATGTGGCCGCTCATCCGAATTGCAAATATTTACTCACTTTTAATGAACCGAATTTTCAAAATCAAGCGAATCTGACGCCTCAGCAAGCCGCCGACCGCTGGCCGGAAATCAAGGCATTGGCCAACGAATTGAATTTGAAAATTATCTCTCCTGCTTTGAATTACAGCGCATGGGCAGCATGGGGAACACCCAAAAAATGGTTGGATGAGTTCTTTAAATTAGTTCCGAAAGAGGATGTGGACGGCATTGCTTTACATTGTTACATGGGTTGGAGCGACGCTCTAATCGGTTATGTCAAAGAATATATCGGTTATTACAACAAGCCGATCTGGTTGACCGAATTTTGCTCGTGGGACGATCGTTGGAATACGCCTGCCGCAGAAATGCAAAAAGTGCAACGCGAATATTTGGTAGATACTTTCGATTTTCTGGAAACCGAGCCGATGGTGGCGCGCTATGCGTGGTTTATGGCGAAAACCGGTGAAAATAATGCAGTTCCGCAATTCCCATGGATGCAATTATTAAATGGTCACAACGGCGTTTTAACCGAAAATGGCAAGATTTTTAACAACATGTCGTCGTATGACGATAATTTCTATCACAATACGCAATCGCGCATACAAGCCAATCATTACATTCGCATGAAAGGCATTCATTTGCAAGAAACAAATGATACAGAAGGAATTATCAATGTGTATGATTTTGGCAACAACGATTATCTGGAATACAACGTCGATGCGCCTTCGGCCGGCGATTATTATCTTTTTGTGCGCTATGCCACTGCTAATCAAGCGAATTTGTCGCTGTTGGTCAACAACGATGCTAAAACGACGATTACGCTTCCGAAATCGGAAAATAACGGTTGGGCGACGGAAAAATTTACGATTCCACTCAATGCCGGCAAACAAAAAGTGCGTTTGCTTTGTACTACTTCGGGCGCTTCTGTTCGTCTTAATTGGTTGAATATTAGTAAAGATGAGGCTGCCGAAACGGTCGGTGGCGGCGGCGAAGTAACTCCTCCCGAAGAGCACGTCAATTTAGCTCTGAACAAGCCGGTTGAAGCTTCGTCGGAGCAAGAATATGGCAATCGTTTGGCCATGTTTGCTGTGGATGGAATTATCGACGACAACCGCTGGGCGACCGAATGGGAAGGACAAAATATCGACAACGACCGCTGGTTCTTAGTGGATCTGCAAAAAGAATACAAGTTCGAAAAAATTGTGATTTA
>JAISKG010000252.1 GCA_031261015.1 Dysgonamonadaceae bacterium
CTGTTTGTCCGGGACGTAATTCCGATAATTTCATTATTCCTAAATTTGACGCAAAGGTCGTAAAATCTTTTGTATTTTCCAGCTGTTTTGGAAAAAATTATTTTGAATCGTTTTAAATAAGGGTAGTAATTGTGTAGTTTGAAAATTTCATTTACATGCCGCTTTCTGTCATTGCGGGCTTGACCCGCAATCCCCTGATAGGTGTTAATCGCAATCCTCAGATAAATTACCCTTTGGTTTGCTTCGCTACACTTGCAATGACGAGTACGCTAAATTAGTGTTTAGCTCCTCGAAAAAAGATTTAGCCCGAATAAGCATGGTTGAGAATTTTTTTGTAAATTTGCTACCTCAAATATAAGACCTATTTATTTTTAATTATAGAAAACGGATGAAGTGGATTTTTTATGTATATGTCTTTGTGTGTGCTATGATTAGCTTTTCGATATCAGCACAAGATACGGCTCAACCCAAGAAAGGAGAAGGCATTGATGCTTTCCTGATACGTAACAACCGGAAGAAAGAGGATGCGCAAAAGTTATTCGATTTGAATCCGGGAAAATTTGCAAAAAACAATCAACTCAAGTTTGATCAGGTATATGTGCTTCCGCCGCTTTCTCAGACCCAAGAAAAGCCTAATCAGGTAACCAATCCCGCAATTAATTCGACACCAGCGCCTAATCCGGCGCCGGCGCCTCGCATCGAAGGCATAGAACCTTTATTCGGGCCTAAAAGAGAGAATTACACAGTCAAAGAAAACGCGCAATTGAAAGGAGCCTGCTACTTTTTGGTCAGCGGTCACGGCGGTCGCGATTCGGGCGTAACGTTCACGATCGACGGACAGCAATTGGCGGAAGACGAATATAATTACGACATTATGCTTCGCTTGGCTCTCAACCTTTTGGAAGAAGGAGCCGACGTGCAGATCATCATTCAGGATCCGAAAGACGGCATTCGCGACGATAAATTCTTAACAAGCAGCACGACCGAAACTTGTTTGGGTAGTCCTATCCCTAACGATCAAACCCAAAAATTGAAACAACGTTCCGATGCTGTTAACCGATTGTCTGCCAAAGCAAAAGAAAAATATCAACGAGCGCTTTTCATTCATATCGACAGTCAGGAAGACCGGCAAGTGGATCTGTATTCCATTTGTCAGGAGAAAAGTATGGGTAGTATGCAATTGGCTAAAAATATTCAGGAAACTTTCCGTAGCAAATACAAAGAACATCAACCCGACCGCCTGTTTAACGGCGCAGTCATCGCAAACAATAATCACTATTATGTTCTGAATCATACCGATCCACCTTCGGTGCTGATCGAATGCGGCAATGTACATCATGAGCGTGATCAAAAACGTTTCTTGGATCCGAGCAACCGGCAGGCTGTGGCTAACTGGTTAACTATCGCTTGTATAAAAGATTATAAGAACGCAAAAAAGAAATAATTTCCGAAGAGGAATAATTTATATATTCATGAAAAAAACACTCTTACTGGCAGGATTCCTGTGTTTGGGAAGTCTTGCTTATACGCAAACAACACAACCGGTGGAAATTGCAGAATATACGCCAATTTCCGAATGGGAAAATCCTCAAATTTTTGAGCTTAACAAAGAACCGGCTCACGCAACTTTTCTTCCATACAGTACTGAAAAACAAGCGATTGCCGATATTTACGGCGAATCACCCTATTATCGTTCATTAGACGGCATTTGGAAGTTCAACTGGCATAAAAAGCCGGCCGATAAACCGGAAGGTTTCTATCGCGAAGGTTACGATGTGAGCCGCTGGGACAATATTCAAGTGCCGGGCAATTGGGAATTGTTAGGTTTCGGCATCCCGATTTACACCAATATCACGTATCCGTATCCGAAAAATCCGCCTTATATCGATCACGACGACAATCCGGTAGGCTGCTATGTACGCGATTTTACGATAGAAGACAATTGGAAAACTCGCCGCATTTTTCTGCATTTCGAGAGCGGGCTGGCTGCCATGTATGTCTGGATCAACGGAAAGTATGTCGGCTATAGTCAGGGAACTAAATGCCCGGCCGAGTTTGATGTGACGGATTACGTAAGGCAAGGGAAAAATACGCTGGCTGTAGAAGGTTACCGCTGGAGCGACGGCTCGTATTTGGAAGATCAAGATTTTTGGCGTTTGTCGGGTTTCGACCGAAGCGTGTATTTGTATAGTACAGAACAAGTGAGGATTCGCGATTTTTTTGTGAAAGGCGATTTGGATAATGCGTATCGCAATGGTCTTTTTTCTTTGGATGTGGCGGTAAAAAATGAGTGGAACGAAGCGAAAAATGTACAAGCGGAGATTCGTTTGTTGGATGCTTCCGGCCGGCCGGTCGTGCAAAAATCCCAAGCGATCAACGTTTTAGATCGAAGTGAAACAACTGTTTCGTTTGACCAAACCGTATCGTCGCCTCATTTATGGAGCAACGAGACTCCTTATTTATATACTTTGCTGATTACTTTGAAAGACGAACAGGGAAAAACGATTGAAATAACGTCCTGCAAGATGGGTTTCCGCAAAGTTGAAATCCGCAATGCGCAATTGCTGGTCAACGGCAAACCGATTATCGTTCGCGGAGTTAATCTTCACGAACACAATCCTTATACCGGACATGTGCAGGATGAAGCCACGATGCGCAAAGACATCGCCCTGATGAAGCAAAACAACATCAATGCCGTGCGGATGAGCCATTATCCACAAAGCCCGCGCTGGTACAAGCTTTGCGACGAATATGGCTTGTTTGTTTGCGACGAGGCCAATGTGGAAATTCACGGGATGGGCGCCGTATCGCAAGCGCCTTTCGACCAAACAGATCATCCGGCCTATCGTCCCGAATGGGCGCCGGCGATTCGCGACCGCATTATCCGCATGCTGGAACGCGACAAAAATCATCCGTCAATTATTGTTTGGAGTATGGGAAACGAATGCGGCAATGGCCCTGTTTTTTACGATACTTACAAGGAATTGAAAATGCGCGATCGTACCCGGCTTGTGCAATTCGAACAAGCTGAAGAAAATGAAGATACCGATATTATTTGCCCGATGTATCCGAGTATTGGCTCGATGAAAGACTACGCCGGACGAACCGACGTCACCCGCCCGTACATCATGTGCGAATATGCGCACGCAATGGGCAACAGTACCGGTAACTTCCAAGAATATTGGGATATTATCGCTTCTTCTCCGCACATGCAAGGCGGCTTTATTTGGGATTGGGTCGATCAGGGTATTGCTGCGACCGACGATTCGGGGCGCAACTATTGGGCTTACGGCGGTGACTTGGGCGGCTATCAATACACCAACGATCAAAATTTCTGCGCCAATGGCTTGCTGGCTTCCGATCGCAGGCCTCATCCGGGTTTATACGAAGTAAAAAAAGTATATCAACCGATTGATTTTCAGGCGTCACCTTCACAATTAGCGAAAGGAATTATTACAGTAGAAAATAAATTTTTATATACCGATTTGAATCAATTTGATTTCCGGTGGGAATGGTTGGAAGAAGGAAAACCCATTCATAGTGGTCGCTTGAATTTTTCGCAGGCGCCTTTTTCCCAAAAAGAAATTAAAATTCCGATTCCGAGAATGTCTGAAGCGACTGGCGTAGAGTATTTCCTTAATATATATGCTTATACGAAAACTGCAACGGATCTTGTTCCCGCAGGATGGGAAGTGGCTCGCGCACAATTTGCCTGGCCGGTCATCGGCCGGATGGGAAGACTTTATCCTTCAAGCGAAGCTGTGCAAATTACAAAAGATAATAGCGCTGAATTGGTTTTACAATCCGGCGATGTTCAGTTCATTTTCTCCAAATGGAGCGGCGCTTTGGAAACTTACAGTTATCGCGGAAAGAATTTATTATTGTCCGCCCCGCAACCGGATTTCTGGCGCGCGCCGACCGATAATGATTTCGGAAATAATATGCCGCTGCTCAGCAATAGTTGGAAATATGCCGGAGAAAATAAAACATTAATGCATTTTGAATTTGAACAGCAAGATGAAACGGTGGTCGTCACCGCCGGTTATCGTTTAAATGATGTATCGAGTTATTATCAAGTTATTTATACGATTCTTCCCGGAGGAAATGTGCGCGTGCAAGCTTCGTGGGAAGCCGGCGTAAGTAATCTTCCTGAAATGCCTCGTTTCGGTATGCAAATGACTTTACCGGCCGAATTTGATCATGTTACGTATTATGGCCGTGGCCCTTGGGAAAATTATTCCGATCGCAATACAGTTTCTTTTGTAGGTATTTACGAAAGCTCGGTAGCTGGTTTGGGTGTAGAATACATCCGTCCGCAAGAAAACGGCAATCGCACGGATGTGCGTTGGATGACTTTAACCAATCCGGAAGGAATCGGGCTTCGCATTCAAGGCTACGAAG
>JAISKG010000124.1 GCA_031261015.1 Dysgonamonadaceae bacterium
GTATTTTTTGGCTGCCGAAACTAAAGCCGGATGTTTTGCGTTCAATTGAGTAAAAAAATTCCGTAATACGCGATCCTGCAATTGTTGATTCTCCCGTGTCAACGGATAAAGGCTCGACCGGTTCACGAATTGAGAGAACGGCAGAAAATCGTCGCTGTCCATCGTCATTTGCATGTTCCTGAAATAAATACTTTGAATCAGGCTCACGTTGATGTTTTTATTTTGCTGCGCGCTGATCCAGGTTACGCTCCCTTTGTGCTTCCGGTAACGGAGCGCCACGATTTGCAGGTTGTGCGCTTGCGTGTAAGGCAACATCCCGACCCACATCGCATAATCTTCGGTGCGTACAAATTCGGCAGGATATTGTATTTTGTATGTTTCGATTACTTCGCGCCGCATCATCACCGTCGGGTGGCAAAAAGGCGATTGGAAGAAAGTAAAGGCGCGAATTGTCGCATCTTCTTCCGGAAATCGTGCGATAAACCGTTGTTCCGAATCGTCGAAAAAAGTTTCAATATTGGTTCCGCAAAGCCCAACTTCGGGATGCGCTTCCATGAAATCGAATTGCATTTGCAGGCGCGCGGGCAAGGCAATGTCGTCGGCATCCATGCGAGCGATGTATTTTCCGCGGCTTTGCGTTAGGCCGGTGTTGAGGCTGGCTATCAATCCTTGATTGGCGCCGTTGTTGATAATGCGGATACGGGAATCCGTATAACCGGTTATGATTGCGGTCGAATTATCGGTCGAACCGTCGTTGATCAGGATCAATTCAAAATCTGTGAATGTCTGGGACAAAATAGAATCAATTGCCTCTTTCAGATAGGTTTCACTGTTATATACAGCCATCACGACCGATATTTGAATCCCGGCTTTTCCCATTCGGTCAATTGGAATTTACTCCTTCTGTGCTTTCTTTGAGGAAGATGATTTTGACGGTGCGCAGCATGATCAGGAAATCCGAAAGGATCGAATAATTGTTGATATAGATCAAGTCGTAACGCAATTTGTCTTCTACGCTGGTGTTGTATTTTCCTTCGATCTGTGCCAAACCGGTCAATCCGGCTTTCATTTTCAGACGATAACGGTATTCGGGTATTTCTTTTTCAAATTGTTCGACAAAGAATGGCCGTTCGGGTCGTGGCCCCACAATGCTCATATCTCCTTTTATTATATTGATCAGTTGAGGAATTTCGTCGATACGGGTAGCTCGGATAAATTTGCCGACTTTAGTGATGCGTGCATCTTTTGTGCTGGCCAATATTGGTCCCGATATTTTTTCCGCATCCGGAATCATCGTGCGGAATTTCACTATTTTAAATATCCTGCCTCCTTGTGTAAGTCGTTCTTGTAAAAAAAAGACAGGTCCGCCGTCCAATTTAATCAGACAAGCGATAATAAGCGTAATTGGTAAAGAAAGGATCAAGGCAATACCTCCGAAGGTCAGATCGACCATTCGCTTCACAAAATCTTCCTCGACCGGCAAAGTCATCTTGGAAATGAGGTACATAGGTATATCTTCCACTTTCGAGAAAGTAGATGACATGATGAGTATATCGAAATAGTTCGGCATGAAATAGATCGCTTTTTCATGTTGGATACAAAGCGATAAAATGAGCCTTCGATTCTTGGTAGTCAGGTTATTACTGATAAATACTTCGTCGGCTTCCAGAATTTTGGCAGCTAATTCGGGATCGTCTTCTGTACAGATATGTGCGATCTGGTAGGTTTTACGGTATTTTTCAGAAAGGATTTCAATGAGTTTGGGATACATCCCAATGATCGTTATCTTTTTGATTTCGTGAGTATGAGATGTAAATTTCCACAAGCAACTTCTCCAGACGGATAAAAAGACAAAATAAAAACAAGCGCTCACTAATTGTACGCTTCGAGGGAAAGCGAAGGCGACTTCACGGACAAAAAAGCAAATGCCCATAATGCCGATCATTAACGCAACGGATATGAGAAAAATGGTATAAAAAAGTTCTCCTTGCGATTTCAGATTGGAGTTGTACAACCCGAAAGTGTACATTAAAATCAGGTAGTAAATTCCTATGTGAGGCGTAATTGTGATGAAAGCATCGAAGTTTCGTTGAAAATCATCCAGCATATTCGATAATCCCATGATATAAAACGACAGGAGAATACTACCATAGATGATGGCCAAATCAACAATAAGATAAACTACCTTTTTCATTTGTGTGACGTGTATTTAAGAATAAAGGAGCCTTAAATTTATTTACTTAAGACTCCTTCTTATGATTACAAGAAGAAATTATCTTCTTTCCACTACAATTACTACACGGTTCAAATCGTTTTGTCCGTAAGGTTGTTCTACGTCACCTTTGAAATCGGTAATCAAACGATTCGGGTTAACGCCGTAGCTTTGCAATTCTTTAGCAACCGCATTTACGCGTTTGTTACTCAAAGGCCAGTTGTTTTTTGCATTACCGGTCATTTTGTCGGCATAACCAACCAACAACATTTTGCTGTCGGGATTAGCATTCATGAATTCAACGATAGCGTCGATTTTGCTGCGTTCCGACGGTTCGATTTTGTAAGAATTGATCGAGAATCGAACGTATTCGGGTTTCCATTCGCCTGCTTTCGCGATGGCGCGATAGCCCGGAGCCGGAGCGGTATGAGCCGGTTTGTCTTCGCAGCATTTAGCGATTTTATCTAAAGCGTCTTGTTGGTTTTCAAGAATGATTTGTTGATTTTCCAAGATCGTTTGTTGACGATCCAACAGAGCCAATTGTTCTTCGGCTATAGCTCCACCGCTTCTACTTTCGTTAATTTTGTTGTTGATGAAGACAATTTCTTCACGAGTCAAGCAGTTGCCCGATTGTTCGTATTTTTTGCTGAATGAATATTGTACACCCAAAGTCAAGTTGGAGATAGCATCGCCGATAGCATCGCCGCTGTAACCGTCAAATTCTTCAGATGTAAGCGCGCCTTGAGCTTCCAGGAAAAGCGCCCAGTTTTTGTTGAAGTTCACATCGAGATGCACACCGCCTTTGGCAATGATATTGTCGAAATTCGGAGTAGTGGTTCCATTAGCGAAAGCATGAACATAACCGAAGCCTCCGAAAAGGATCAAGTCCACTTTGTTGGGGTTGCCGTAATGACCGCGAGCTAAGTTGGTAATGTTAGCCATAAGATCGACGGTTGCCGTAGCATATCTAAATTGTTGCCAAAAACCGTCGTTTCCGGTTTTGTCTTGATATTTAAAGACATTTCTCCCTGTTTCGGTATTGTATGTAGCTGCCTCCGGCCACCAAATATCAAGACTATATCTTGAATTATTATTGGAGCTACCATGGTAGTATTCATACTCTCTCCAATTAACTCCATAAGGTAATTCTCTTCTTGCAGCATTATTCGGTTGAGAATAACGGTGCGTAATTTGGTCGCCGTTTTCTTTCACTTGGTTCCAACCTTTCAAACTGCCGTACGCTCCTTGCAATCGCATACCGAAATTCTGGTTGAACCATTTACCTACATACAATTCGCCGCCTAATTGCAAGCGATCTTGGAACGATTGGTACTTGTCTTGTTCTGCCATTAACAAATTAACACTTGGTCCTAAACCTACAAACCAATTGTCATTGTATTGGGTTCTGGGTTTTTCGATGACGTCTTGCTGCTGAGCCATTACGGAAACCGATATGGCCGAAAGAAGCAAGCCGACTACTAACACTGTTACTTTCTTCATAATCATTAATCTTTTTTTTATGTTTAACTTATTCTAATTTTTTTATTTCTCAATATTGTATCCGTAACCATATCCGTAACCATATCCATATCCGTATCCGTAACGGCCTGACTTGAAATCGTTGAAGCCATTCAGTACCAGATTGATATTGTTCAAACGGTTTTCATCATAAATGTTGTTTGCCAAAGAAACAGCAGATTTCGGCGAAATTTTGTTTCGTACGAGGAACAAGGAAGCATCGGCTACGCGGCTTACAATGAAAGCATCCGAAACACTGCCGGCCGGCGATGTATCGATGATAATATAATCGTACATATTCCGCAAGGTAGCGAACAAATTATCCAATGTTTTTTCCATCAAAAGTTCGTTCGGGTTGGGAGGAATCACTCCCGATGTTAATACATCCAATTTGCTGCCATTGATATTTTTGACAATTAATTTCTCTACATTCGTTTCATCTCCGGTCAGATAGGAGATTATACCGGCTTTTTTCGGTAAATTGAAATACGTATTTAATTTGGGACGACGAATATCCAATCCGACCAGAATGGTTTTATATTTCAATGCGAACGTTAATGCCAAGTTCAAGGAAACGAATGTCTTACCTTCTCCGGAAATAGTCGAAGTAACCAATACCACTTTCTTTTCAGGATCATCCAGAATGAATTGCATATTGGTACGCAACAAGCGGAAACGTTCGACGATAGGAGTAGTCGCATTCGGCGTAACCATAATCGGATCTTTCGTTTTGACTTGTGGCAACGATACGATGATCGGTACATCCGAGAAGCGGCGTACTTCGTCTTCTTTCGTAATCTTATAGTTGAGCAATTCGCGCAAACCGATGAATAGGAAGGGGAATAAGATACCCAGCAAGAAGCACATCATATAAATGGAAGTGCGGCGCGGAGAAATCGGGCCTCCCGATGCCAGCGGCGATTCCAGCACTTTCGCGCTCGGAGCCGTAACTGCTAAAGTCAGCGAGATTTCTTCTTTTCTCTTCAACAAGTCCACATACAAATTGGATTTGATCAATTGTTGGCGAACAATTTCGGTAAGTTCCCGTTCGCGGCGGGGCACATCTTGGATTTGAGAATCGTAAGTGTAGCTTAATTGTTCGTATTCGTCCTGTAGATTTGTCCATGTTTGCTTCAAAGATTGCAAAGCGTTGTACACCTGATCTTTGAGGATCGACAAACGTTCGTTCATTCGCACGATAATCGGTGTTTCGGGATCGGCGTGAGTCAACATTCGTTCACGTTCGGAAACCA
>JAISKG010000145.1 GCA_031261015.1 Dysgonamonadaceae bacterium
AGTTACCGGCTTTTCGACGTTTACATCATTCCTTATGCGATGATTCCCATTGTGATACGCACATTTTTCGATTCGCGTACGGCGCATTTTACGCATTTGATTACCATATTATTATGTTCGCTTATGTTGCCGTCGCCTTTTGAGTTCCTGATCGTTCAACTTATGGTTTGTATGGTAGCGACTTATGTGTTGCGCGATCTCACGCAGCGGTCGGAACTGATCCGGTGCGCCTTCTTTATTTTCGTTACCTATATTCTTACGTTTGTAGGATTTTCCTTGCTACACGAAGGCGACTTGACCCGGATTAATTGGTATATCATTCTGTATTTTGGAATTAACCTTTTGTTCGTGATGTTTACCTATCCGTTTATTTACATTCTGGAAAAGATTTTCGGTTATATTTCCAATGTCACTTTAGTCGAATTATCGGATATTAACCGGCCGGCTTTGATGGAATTGTCGGAGAAAAGTCCGGGTACGTTTCAACATTCCCTACAAGTATCGATGCTTGGAACGGCAGCTGCGACTAAGATCGACGCCAATCCGCAATTGGTACGCACGGGAGCATTGTACCACGATTTGGGAAAAATAGCCAATCCCGGCTTTTTCATCGAAAACCGTTTGGCTTCCGATAATCCGCACGACAAACTGACATCCGAAGAAAGCGCGCAGATCATCACCGGTCACGTTCCGCAAGGCATGAAAAAAGCAGCGGAATTTAACTTGCCGCCCGCGCTCGTTAAATTTATTCTCACGCATCACGGACGGGGCAAAGCCAAATATTTTTACAATACCTACAAAAACCAGCACCCCGGTGAGCCGGTGAACGAAGAAGCGTTTTCGTACCAAGGCATGAATCCCGACACGAAAGAAACGGCGATCCTGATGATGGCCGACGCAGTGGAAGCTGCTTCGCGCAGCCTGTCGGATTATTCCGAAGAATCGATTCGCCGCTTGGTCAACAAAATCATCGACGATCAGATTGTTGACGGATTGCTGAGCGATGCACCGTTAACTTTTAAAAACATTTCGACTATCAAGGAAGTTTTTGTGGAAAAATTAGTGTCGATGTACCATTCGCGCATCACTTATCCCGAATTAACCAAAATAAATTAACCAAAAATTTGGGTTGATTCAAAATATTTTCTTATTTTTGCAAAAATTTTTTAATCAAATAATTATCCCAATAAACAATTTAATTTTATGCGAAAAAAAATCTTATTAAACATTCCGATTTTACTGTTAGTTATGCTACTAACGTATTCTTGTGAAAACAAGGATTATGATCTGGACAACCTCGACACGAGTGGAGTTTGGCAAGGAGCAGTAGGGATGCCGGCCGGTACCCTTTCCAAAACAGCCCAAGAGTTCTTAATCCGCGCCGGCGAGAACAATGTTTCGTTACCTATTACGTACAAGGGAGCAGAAACTTTGCAGAATTCCGATCTTTTGGATTGCGACTTGACCGACGACAACGTTGCAGAAAAACTGACTAAAGTGGTGATTTGGTTAAATTACAACAACACGTTCAAGCACGATGTTGCATTAGACTTTAAGTTTCTGGATAGCGACAAAAAGGAAGTGGCCGCTCTCAAAGATCTCTTCCGCGACCACAACGGCGCAGGTATAATCGAAGCGGACACGGAGAAAACAAATGCTTTCCGCGTTGAATTAGATCAAGAACAACTGGATGGCGTTCAAAGAATTCGCTACATCCGGATGATTACTACAGTGAATATCGCTTCCGGCGAATCGTTTACGATTAAAGCCAACGAAGGTATCGACATTAAATTCAAAGGTTACGGAGAAGGTGGTCTTGGTTTTGAATTAGATTAAAATTAAGAAGTATGAAAAAAATATTTAAATCCCTTATTGTACTGTTCGCAGTATTCGCAGCCGCCTCAACCGTATCGGCTCAGGTAAACACCTTGTATTACATGAAGATGATGCCTACACGGCATGATTTGAACCCCGCTTTCCAGCCAACAGAAAATTGGTATATCGGTTTGCCTACTTATTTTCACGCAGGAGTTGGAAATAATTCGTTGGCATTCAATGATGTATTTTATCCAAAAATGATTGATGGTCATAATAAAACCATTATGTTTTGGCATGAAGGGGAAAATCAAACTGATTTTTATGACAAATTGGGAGGCACTACAAAACTCTTTCAGGATCTCAGCGCCAATATCCTTTCGTTCGGATTCCGTAAAAACAATGCGTATTGGAATTTCAGCATTGCAGCGAAAGAATTCTCCAGCGTATATCTTCCGAAAGACTTGTTTAAGTTTGGCGTGTATGGAATGCCTGATACGATCAATGTGAACAAGTTCAATCTGGATCGTTTGTCTTTCCAAATGACGGCTTATACCGAAATTGGTTTGGGTTATTCCAAGGTAATAAACGAACGCTTAACCGTGGGTGGTAAAGCTAAATTCTTGATCGGTCTATTAAATACTTCCTTTGTTCCTACCAAACTTCGGATCGAAGGCACAACGGAATACCTTGATTTACAATTTGAAGGACAAGTAAATACTTCAGTTCCTTATATCCATAATACTTATGGAGAAGAAGGCCTGATCACCTACAAAGAAGATGGTACAATCGACGATCTTAACACCGATGATTACCCAAGTGAATTGAGTGATTTTGTCAAATGGGTCACTGATCCTGCCGGCATCGGCGGAGCCATCGACTTGGGTGTTTCTTACAAGATTACCGATCGCCTTTCCGTTTCAGCTGCTTTAATGGATTTAGGATTTATCAGCTGGAACAAAAACAAATCGTTGAGCCTTCTTCCGACAAAAGAATCTTCTCATTTTACGGGAGTTCCCATGTACTTGAAAGAAGAACACGAAACGATTACCAATTGGGCGGATACCTACGGTGATGTATTGCTTGACAGTATCAATTATAAAACCGCGCACAAAGGTTATACGACTTTGTTGCCTGCCAAATTATTGGTCGGCGCCGAATACGGATTGGTAAAAGATAAAATTACCGTAGGCGTACTTTCCAGAACGACGTATTTGAATAAAGCTTTGTTTGAAGAAGTAACTGCTTCGTTGAACATCATTCCTTCCGATTTTTTCAATGCCAATGTGAGTTATTCTGTGATAAATGGAAACTTCGGCACGATCGGTTTAGGTTTGGGCGGACGTTTAGGCCCGTTGACTTTGTATGTAGCCGGCGATTATATGCCGTTTAACCGTGCCACTTGGGATAATATTCCCGTACCGTACAAAAATCAAGCGTTCAACGTACAAGCCGGTTTGGTATTCACCTTCGGCCGCTTAGATTTCGACAACGATGGCGACGGTGTGAAGAACCGCAAAGACAAATGTCCTTACACTCCGGTTGGAGCTTTGGTTGACAAATACGGATGTCCGATCGATAGTGACGGCGACGGCGTAACCGACGACAAAGATTTGTGCCCCAATACTCCGCAAGGCGTAACAGTAGATGCCAACGGTTGCCCGGTTGACAACGACGGTGATGGCGTACCCGATTATCTCGACCAATGCCCCGATACTCCGTATGGCGTAGCAGTGGACGAAAACGGTTGCCCGATTGATAGTGACGGCGATGGCGTACCCGATTATCTCGACCAATGTCCTGATACTCCGGCTGAAGCCTACGGCAAAGTTGACGCCAACGGTTGTCCGCTTGATAGCGACGGCGACGGCGTGCCCGATTATCTCGACCAATGTCCCGATACTCCGGCCGCAGCTTACGGCAAGGTAGATGCCAACGGATGTCCGAAAGATACGGACGGCGACGGTATCCCCGACTATCTGGATAAATGTCCGACTCTTGCAGGAACTGCAGCTAACAACGGATGTCCCGAATTGAAACAGAAAGATAAAGAAATCTTCGAAAAAGCGCTTCATGGTATCCAATTCGCTACCGGAAAAGATGTGATCACGAAGAACTCTTATCCGATCTTGGACGCTGTAGTAATGATCATGAAAGAAAATCCGAGCTACTTCTTGGAAATCAACGGTCACACCGATAACGTAGGTAAAGTGGCTTCCAACCAAGTCTTGTCGGAAAAACGCGCTACGGCCGTTAAGAACTACTTGATCAAGAAAGGTATTGCTGAAGATCGTTTAAGTTCTCAAGGATTCGGCGACACGAAACCTTTGGTTCCGAACACAACGGCTGCTAATAAAGCGAAGAACCGCCGCGTTGAATTTATCGTAAAATACGAAAAATAAAAACAAAGCGATACTGAGCAAATAGCTCGATTCACTAAAAAAACACGGAAGAAGCAATTTCTTCCGTGTTTTTTATTTTTATCTTTGCAGCATGTTACACAAGACTCGCGGCATTGTTTTACATCGCTTGAATTACAACGATACCTATTCGATTGTTTCCGTTTTTACCGAAGAATTTGGAGCGATGTCGTATTTAGCCGGCAAGGCGAAAGGGAAAAAGACGCGGGTTCCCCAATCGCTTTTTCATCCTTTGGCAGTATTGGATATGGAAGTGGAGCATTTGAATTTGCGGGAGATTCAGCGTTTGAAAGAAGTCAAAGTACATTTGCCGGCT
>JAISKG010000195.1 GCA_031261015.1 Dysgonamonadaceae bacterium
GAAAATGTAAATTATTTACAAAAATAGCAATAATTATAAAAATACACATATAAATACAATGGAAAATGAAGTAAAAATCTGTCAAAGTTGCGGGATGCCGCTTGACAAAGACCCAAACAAAGGTGGAACAAACTCAGACGGCAGCAAAAGCGATAAATATTGCAGTTTTTGCTACCAAAACGGAAAATTCTTGGACGAAGGAATTACTCTACAGGAAAAAATCGAAAAGAATATTCGGATTGCCGTAGCAAAAATGAATATTCCCGAAAGTCAAGCCAGAGCAATGGCAGGAAATCAATTACCTAACTTAGAACGGTGGAAATCGTAATGTAACCTGAATATATGCAAAAAATCTTAAAAAAAATTATTATGAACAATTTGCAGAACATCAACGAATTAGTCTCTTTTTTTGATAAGCCGACATCGGAATTTACAAAAGCGGATATTAAAAATTTTATTATCCAAAACAAAATTGAATTTGTCAATTTTATGTATGCGGCTTCCGACCACAAGTTGAAAACACTTAACTTTGTGATTCCCAACGAGGAGTACCTTGATTCTATCCTCTCTTTCGGCGAAAGGGTCGATGGCTCAAGCCTTTTTCCTTATATTGAGGCGGACAACAGCGATTTATATGTCTTGCCGCGTTTCAGCGCCGCATTTGTTGACCCCTTTGCCACTCGTCCAACACTTTGTATGCTTTGCTCGTTCTTCGACAGAGACGGCAATTTACTCGAAACCGCCTCAGAATATACGCTGCAAAAGGCAGACAGAAATTTTACCGAAAAAACAGGAATGACTTTTGAAGCAATGGTGGAACTCGAATATTACGTTATCGGTCAGGCAGATACGGGCGATGCTTTTGCGGTACAAAATCAAAAGGGCTATCACGAATCTTCGCCTTACGCCCGTTTTAATGAGTTTCGCAAGGAATGTATGGCACATATTGCCCGTATAGGCGGCGCAATCAAGTACGGACACAATGAGGTCGGCAATTTTGTCTATGAAGGCAAAGTTTATGAGCAGAACGAAATAGAGTTTTTGCCCGCTCGTATTCAACAAACAGCTGATACTATGTTGATTGCACAATGGATTATTCGCAATTTGGCGTATCAGCGCGGATTGGATATTACATTTGCCCCTAAAATCCGTACCGGAAAAGCCGGTTCGGGTATGCACGTACACACACGTGTTGTGAAAGACGGTAAAAATCAGTATGTTGCAGACGGCAAACTGTCGGACATCGCCCGCAAAACGATTGCAGGTTTCATAACGCTTGCGCCTTCTCTGACGGCTTTCGGCAATATGCGTCCGAGTTCATATATGCGACTTGTACCGCATCAGGAAGCCCCTACCAATGTTTGTTGGGGCGATTCCAACCGCTCGGTGCTGATTCGTGTGCCGCTCGGTTGGACTGCTAAAACCGATATGTCGTATAAAATCAATCCCTTGGAGCCGCAATCGAATGCAAATGCCGAATATAAACAGACTATAGAAATACGCTCTCCGGATGCTACGGCTGATATATATTTGCTGTTGGCAGGCTTGGCTACGGCAGCCGCTTACGGCATACAAATGCCTGACGGATTGGAAATTGCAAAGAAAACGTATGTTGATGTCAATATCCATTCCGAAGAAAACAAGGAAAAAGTCCGTTATTTGGAACATTTGCCTACTTCCTGTCGGGAGTCTGCCGCCAAACTCAATGAACAACGCACTATCTACGAGGCAAACGGCGTTTTCAGTTCCAAACTGATTGATAACACCATTCATCTGCTCGAAAATTATATCGAAGAGAAAAGAGATTACGCATTGTAAAATTAAAACTCTTTAAATAAAATTACTTATTTAATTGATAGTTCATTCAGAATATTTTTAGCCTGATTCACCAACTCTCCGCAAGGAATCTCCGGAGCGTCAAGGCGATTGAATTGTGCTACCGCTTTGTTCAGTTTTGCCAATTTTTCCCGGGCGTTACTTGCCGAAGATTGTTGAAGCTGTTCCCGCAGTATTCGGATTTTCTCAAAATCCTGTATCCCTTCTCTCAACCGTTCAAAGCGGATGGAACTGCGACCGCCCGGATAAATGATATAGGTATCGCCGGCAGGCCATGTTCTGAAACGTGAGTCGGTCTCCGGATTTTCCGTCCATGAGTTATATGCCCAACGCAAAAAACCGTCCAATCCCGCCGCAGCGGTGTACCAGCCGATATAAGCGCCTTCTGCCGGATTTGAGAATGTGAAAACATTGGGAAATTCATGAGCGCAACACACGTACATCGTGCTGACAAGTCCTTTTTCTTTGCGGAGAGCGAGGTCTTTTCCGTCAAAAACCGCACCGAACGAAATACATACATCTTTCAAATCAGGGAATAACTGATAGCTTTTGTGATTATCCGCCAATGCCACTCCGATTTCGGGCGTCGTCTTTGTCAGAAATTCAAGCATGGCTTGCATTTCCTTTGGCGCACGTTCGTCGATGGCGATATTGGTAATTTCCAGCCAGCCTTTTTCTTTCAGATGGCGACTGAAATCTTTCAGGAACGGCGACCACATCTCCGCAAAACTGTCCGTTCCGGGAATTGCCTGTACATCCACCACCGTACCTTTAGCCGCATCGCGGTAATGTAATTCGTTGTTCCACGGAATCATCGAATAACAATTGATTTCCTTGCGAATGCCCAGACGCATCATCAGGTTTACCCAACGGTCGAACACCGTATAATCGTACTGCCATGTACCATCCTTCTCTTTCGTCCAGACAATCATGTCTTCGTAAGCATCATAACATTGATGGTTCCATGGGTCTTTGTTGATATTGGCGGTAATCACCTTTTGTCCGGCGGCAGCCAGCATCGCCATCGGCGCTTCGAGCAAAGCCCAATGTTCTTCCGACCAGGGTTTTACATTGTGTACCCGCGCCACGGCAGACGGATGTTGCCATAGATCAAGATGAAAAGCCCAGTCTTTCGGTCGCGGAAGCGTTTGAGGCAATACTTCAAGAGAAATATCCAACTGCTGCGGTTTCCGGTTCTTTGCAACTATCTTCAACTTGCCTGTATAAACGCCCGGTTTGGCATCGGCGGGAATGTTGAAACTCAACCATACAGGACAGGCGGTCTTTGCATTAAGATCAAAATGCTTCAACGTATCCAACATATCTGCCGCCGGCGATGGTGGATAAACTGCCGGATCGTGCCAGCGGCAAGCATTTCCAAATTCGTCAGTTAGCACATACCGCACAAAACGGACTTGAGCGATATTTGACGGCAACTTGGCTTTAGCCGAAGTGAAAGGTGTAAACTCACACTCAATCCGCTCTATAGCTTCATCAGCCCATAAGACCGCTTGGGCAGATACACGTTCCCCGCGACAACCTGCGCCTTTCCACGAAAACGATAGCTTCACGTCAGGGACAGACGATTCAGAATAACGTACATCAATGCTTCCGAAGGAAACATGCAAGCCGCCGGATACTTTACCCCAAGCGGAATCTACAATTGCCGGATCGGGCGCTTCGGCAAAAGCCGAAAAAACACGACCTGCCAATAAAAGGCAGAAAAACACGATTGAAATTTTACTGTTCATTGTTTTTTTATTTTAATTTTTCTTTTTATTTGATTTAGCAAACTATTTTAAAATTATTCGCTAAATATGGTATTTATAAACTATATTTAGCAGGTTATTTTTCGAATACCACCAAAATTAAAATGAAATTTGGCAATAATCAAACGAATTGTACCTGACTTAGATTTTGAGCAAAACCATGAATGGAACGGTCTATTT
>JAISKG010000211.1 GCA_031261015.1 Dysgonamonadaceae bacterium
CCGGGCAACAGCAAGCCATTTTGGAAGAATATCAATTGAAACAACATCAATTTTTCTTCTATCCCGCGCAATTTTGGGCGCACAAAAACCATACGGTTTTGTTGGCCGCCTTCGCGCAGTTGCTTTGCTCATATCCTGATTATCAATTGGTTTTAACCGGATCCGATAAAGGAAACAAGAGCTATATCCAATCTTTAGCCACTCAATTAGGTATTGAATCGAATATTCGTTTTGTGGGTTTTGTCGCGATGGAAACGATCAACACTTTGTACCGGAATGCCGCCGCTTTGGTGATGCCTACGTATTTAGGTCCTACCAACATGCCGCTGATCGAAGCGATGGAACTGGATTGTCCCGTAGTTTGTTCCGATTTGAAAGGACATCGCGAAATGATGGGCGATGCTGCGATTTATTTTGATCCGTCGAATAAAGAAGAACTTTATCAATCTCTGTCTGAAGTCATTAAAAACAGGAGAAGATACCTCCAAAATTTGAAACAACGAAAGAAAACAACGCCGTTTCGTATTGATTTTGCCATGCAGCAGATCAATGAGGCTTTGAAAGCGGTAGCGGTCGTTCGAGAAACTTGGCAATGACATGAAATTATCCATTATTACAATCAATCTCAACAATGCGGGAGGCTTGCGCAAAACTATCGAAAGCGTGGTAAATCAAAGCTTTGCGGATTATGAATATATTGTGATTGATGGCGGATCAAGCGATGAAAGCGTAGAAGTAATCCGTCAATATGCCGGTAAAATCAAGTATTGGGTGAGCGAACCCGACACGGGTATTTATGCGGCTATGAATAAAGGCATTCGTGCGGCGAAAGGAGAATATTGCCAATTTTTAAATAGCGGTGATACTTTATATTCTTCTACAGTTTTGGAAGAAGTTTTTTGCAAAAATCCTGCTACGGCGATTTTGAGCGGCAATATGATTCGCATCGAAAACGGATGTGAATGTTGTGATCGAGGAATTGCATTCGTTCGTGCGCAAAAGCAGGAAACAGTCAGCTTATTTGATTTGCTGGTCGGGACGATCAATCATCCTTCTGCCTTCATTTGCAAGGACTTATTCGATCGTTTCGGTTTGTACAATGAACATTACCGCATCGCTTCCGACTGGATTTTTTTCCTGCAAACGGTAGGATTAAATGGCGTTCCGGTGGAATATATCGACGTGACGGTTGCCCGTTTCGATTCGAATGGAATCAGTAACCGGCAAATAAATTTGCAGCAAGACGAACGAGCCGCTGCAATCCGGAAATTTGTACCGGATTCTATTTTAGTTGATTACAAACAATATCAAAAAATGATTCAGGAATTGAAAGTGGTTCGCCCGGTGTACCGGCATCGTTTTTCGCGTTATCTTTGTAAGTCGCTCAACCGCTTGGTGTTGTTGTACGAAAATTTGACGAAAAAATAAAACAATGGAAATAAATAAACTCATATCGGTCATTGTTCCCTGCTACAATCAGGTTCAATACTTGAATTATACCTTGCAATCCGTTTTGAATCAGACTTATACAAATTGGGAATGTATCGTAGTTAATGACGGATCGACCGACGAAACGGAAAAAATCGCGCTCGAATGGACGAAAAAAGATCCTCGTTTTCGCTACATCCAAAAAACCAATGGCGGACAGAGCACTGCGCGCAACGCCGGATTGCAGGCCGCTCAAGGCGATTTTATCCAATTTTTGGATGGCGACGATTTGATCGAGCCTGACAAATTCGCTTTTCAAATGCAATTAGCCGCTGAAAAACAAGCAGATATTGTTGTTTGCGGTTACGATTATCTGGTGGACGGAGCGACTCAAACCAATGCGTTTTCCGAAAGCGCGCCCGATTGTTCGCTCAACGGATTGACCTATCATTGGGATCTCGATTTTGTGATTTTGATTCACAGTCCGTTGATTTCTAACGTTTTCCTTCGTAAACATCAAATCCGTTTCCAAGAAGGTTTGCCGGCCAAGGAAGATTGGCTGTTTTGGGTTCAATGCGCTTTGAACGGAGCCAAATTTAGCTATCATCCTGATCATCTGGCGCATTACCGGCGGCATGGCTCCAACATGACGATGGACAACACACATGAAATTACCAGCAATTATGAAGCCGCTTTTGTGCTGTACGGTTGGCTGGATGAGGCGCAAAAAAAGGCGTACCGGCAACAGATGCCCGACACGCTTTTGCTTAAAACGCTCAAGTATTTCGGCAATGTGCAAAACTCGACGGATTATAAGCTTGGCAACTTATTATTAAAGCCTTACCGCTTTTTCCGGCACGATTTCTTAAAAAAATGAATCCGAAATTTTCGATCATAGTCCCTGTGTATCAAGCGGAAGTGTATTTGCATCGCTGCATCGAAAGCATTTTGTCGCAGACATTGATGGATTTTGAATTGCTGCTGATCGACGACGGCAGCCGCGACCGGAGTGGAACGATTTGCGACGAATATGCTGCCGAGGATGTGCGTGTCCGCGTTTTCCATAAGTCGAACGGAGGCGTCAGCGCCGCACGCAATTGGGGATTAAAACACGCGCAAGGCGAATGGATTACTTTTGTGGACGCCGATGATTGGATTGCCGAAAATTTCTTGGAAATCATGCTGCAACAAGCAATTAAAGAACAAGCCGACGCCGTATTGTGCAACTGTTTTTACGTCCACAACGAACAAATTGAACCGAAATGGATTTACCGCAAAAATGCTGTCGAAACCGGTTCCAACATCCTCAAACGCTTACTGAGCAAATTCGGTATGCGTTCGGAAGTCTGGGGAAAAATTTTCAAACGCAAGATATTGATTGATAGACGATTGAGCGAAGATATGACTATTGGTGAAGACTTGCTTTTTCTGATCGAATTGTATGCCGTTCATCCGTGTAAAACAGTGATTATCAAGGAGCCGCTGTATTATTACCGGCAAGTGCAAACTTCCGCGATGAATACAACTAATTTGATCGAAAATAACCGTCGCTTGCTTTTCCATTATTTGGAATGGGCGGCAGATCATTCCGAAATTTCTCGCGATCTTCCACAAGAAAATGCGCTGTTTATCGTACGATTAGCTTCGTCTGTAATGAAGCGGGATTTCTGGAATCAATCGAAAGATGCGCAATTGGTGCAATTACTCAAAGAAAATTATAAAACGGCTAAACCGAATTTGTTACGCAGTGAAAAGCGTTTTCTTCGGAGTTTGTTTCTTTCTCCGAAATTAGGCCGGCTGGCCATGAAAATAGAAGATTTTTCAAATAGAATCCATCATCAATATAATGAAATTAAAAGGAATCATCACTAACCGCTATCTTAGTTCGTGGCCGAGTTTCGATCTGGTTTACGAATGGGAAGATTGCATCTCTAAATCTTTATCTATTCCGTTGATACCAAAATCAGGAAATAAAGATCGCATTCGGAATTTAGTGACAAAATACCGGTTGACTAAACCTTATCAATGGATCAAAAAGCATTTTTTTAGCAGTCAAAATTATTATCTCTACTATATTTTAGGAGTAGCCAATCATTCGCAAGCGCCGTTGTTTACGCGTAAAAAAGTGATTCCTGTTATTATTGATTTTTTCGTTTCACAGGAATATTTGCCGCGTTTTTACGAAAATTATAAAGAATATGAATTAGTTTTGATTGCTGATTTGGATGCTTATCGTTTTTTACAAGCGAATCATCCGCCTTTCCGAATCGCACATTTTCCTCTGAGTCTGTCGGATAAGTATTGCTTAACACCGGAAACGCATTTTGAAAAACGCTATCCTTTGTTACTGGCCGGTCGCGATAATCCGGTATTGAATGATTTTTTGTCCGCTTATGTAGCAAAACATCCTGATTTTGAATATGTTTACCGGAAATACGAAGACGGTCGTTTCAATTATTATTCCAATCAAACGGGACTGATCGGCGAATTTGCTACGCGCGAGGAGTTTATGAATTTGATTCGCGCTTCTCGCTGTGCATTTTACGCGACGCCGGGAATCGACGGCGATGAAGGACGCACCGAAGGTTTTAGTCCGTTAACGCCTCGTTTTCTGGAGTTTCTGGCTGCACAATGCCGCGTGGTTGCCCGCTATGTAGATAATGCGGAAGCAGCTTTTTACGAATTGCTGTCCATCACGCCGAATATAGCTGATTATCAACAATTTGAAAAGATATTGACAGAATATTTGCAACCCAAAACCGATTTTTCCGATTATATGTTGTATCTTAGCAAGCATTATACTTCGGAAAGGATCGAACGATTGAAACACATAGTAAACGCAAAAGCATGAAAATCGGAATTTTAGGCGCCGGAATCAGCGGGTTGACGATGGCTCGCTTGCTGCGAAAAAGCGGAGAAACGGAAATATTGGAAAAAGCAAATTTTCCGGGTGGAATTGCTCGGACAAAAACGGTTGAAGGCGTTCCGTATCATTTGGTTGGCGGACACTGTTTTAACTCGAAATATCCGGAAGTCTTGGATTTTGTTTTCAATGAAGTTTTGCTGCAAAACCAATGGCGCAAAGTGAAACGAAAATCCAAAATTCGCTTTCACGGACAGGAGATTGATTATCCGATTGAATTTTCGGTGAAGCAGATTTATGCCACACATCCGGATTTGGCGTTG
>JAISKG010000279.1 GCA_031261015.1 Dysgonamonadaceae bacterium
AAAGACCGGGAATTAAGCACACATAAACTAAACCTCTCGGTATATTTACATCTCCGTTATTTGTAAATCCGAAAGCAAGTCCAAGAGATCCTTCGACTATAAGATCGTAAAATTGAAAAATAATAAAACTCAATCCATATTCCAATCGCCGGATGCGGCCTTCGAAAGAGAATGGGTGTTTAAACATTGTCATTCAATTAGTTATATAGTAGCCCATAGGAGAATCGAACTCCTCTTTCAAGAATGAGAATCTTGCGTCCTAACCGATAGACGAATGGGCCGGTTGATTATTCGCGGGTGCAAAGTTACAACGTATTTTTCAATTCAGCAAACGCTTAGCGTAAATCAACCGCCGGAACGTTTCCTCTTTTCCAATCATCGCCATGATTTCAATTCCGCCACCGGGCGTTACCGCCAATCCGGAAACAGCGATGCGCAAAGGCCACATCAATTGGCCGAATTTGAGATTGTGGGCTTCGGAAAAACGGCTTAGCATATCTTTGAGCGTTTCCGCCGTCCAATCTTCGAGCGGTTGTAACAAATCAAGTATAGCGTTGATCCATTGAAGCGAAGATTCTTTTGTTGATTTGTTTTTGGGATGAACGAATAATTCGGGATCATAGGGCTTCAACTCGTACAAAAATGCAATCATTTCCGGGATTTGCGTTAACCGGTGAAGGCGCGATTGCAGGAGGCCTGCTAAGTTGTTCCAATGATTTTCTAAAAATGTGCCGGCCGTTTGGGAATAGGGAAAGGCTAAAGCGGCAAATTGTCCGGCAGTTAATTGTTGAATGTGCTGGCTGTTGATCCAATCCAATTTTTGATAATCGAAAATTGCGGGACTTTTGTTAATTCCTTGAATAGTAAATGATTCAATTAATTCAGGTAAGGAAAAAATTTCGCGATCGTTTTTGGGCGACCAACCCAGCAAAGCGATGTAATTAACGATCGCTTCGGGCAAATAGCCTTCTTCGATCAATTCTTGAAAACCGGTTGCGCCTTGCCGTTTGGAAAGTTTGCTTACGGTTCCGTCGGCGTTTTTGCCGAGAATCAAGGGTAAATGAATCCATTCGGGCGTGTTCCAACCCAAGGCTTGATAAAGCAACAGGTATTTCGGATTGGACGATAAATATTCCGAACCCCGCATCACATGTGTGATTTGCATCAAATGATCGTCCACGACATTCGCAAAATTATATGTCGGAAAACCGTCGCTTTTAAGCAAAATCTGATCGTCCAGCAAATTATTTTCCACTGTGATTTCGCCGAAAACCGTGTCGAAGAAAGTCGTTTTTCCTTCCACCGGCATTTTCTGACGGATGACGTAAGGCTTCCCAGCCACCAAATTTTGATGGATTTCTTCTTCGCTCAAAGAGCGGCAACGACGATTGTAACCTTCCTCTGTTTTAGTCTGTTCAAGCGTTTCTTTGGAACAAAAACAGTAATAGGCGGCTCCTGTTTGCACGAGTTCTTCAGCGTATTTCCGGTAAATGTTTTTGCGTTCGCTTTGGATGTAAGGGCCGTAATCACCGCCTATGTCGGGACCTTCGTCGTGAGTTAAGCCTGCTATTTTCAGCGTATTGTATATCACTTGTGTTGCACCGTCCACATAACGTTCCTGATCGGTATCTTCGATGCGCAGGATAAACCGGCCTTGATGGGCGCGGGCAAAAAGGAAAGCATACAAAGCCGTCCGGAGATTGCCGATGTGCATAGAGCCAGTGGGACTTGGCGCAAACCGAGTCCGAATGTTTTTATTCATAAGGAAGTACGTTTACCGGTATTGACAGCAAGGAGGAAGCGCGCTATACGCCGCTGCATCCGCTTCATTCAGATCGGTATCGTAACCGGCTTGCGCAACGGCTGCGCTGACCGCATCTATCGAAGTTTTAGACGGATCAAAATTCACTTCCAAACTTTTATTTTCTTCATTCCACGAAGCGGAATTGACACCTTCTACTTGTTGAGCGGCCGTTTCGATGCGTTGTTTACACATTTCGCAATTGCCTTTTACTCCAAGCGTTGCGGTTTCTGTATTGACGGCTTCGGTTGTTGCGGCCGGAGTTTCCGTCTTGGATTTGTTACAAGCGTAAGCGACAGTCAGGCACACTGCAATCGCTCCGATAAAAACTAGCTTTTTCATTTTAATTTTTATTTATTTATGAATATTTATTTGTTTATTGCATCAATGGAAAAAACGCCATGAATCACCACTTCATCTCCTTCGTTCAATCCGGATAAAACCGTATAGGAATCGCCTTGCAAATCGCCCAATTCAACTTCACGTAATTGAAAGACAAGCAGATTACTTTTCGGTTGTTTGATGTAAACGACGGAACGATTATTTTTTCGCAAAACAGCAGTCTTGGGAATGACGATTGTTCCGCCGCCGATTTGCTTGCGAAGCGAAGCATGAACAATTGTTTTCGTTTGCATTCCCGGTTTTAGTTCCAAACGAGGATTGGCGATTTCTGCCCGTATTTTGGTTGTTCGAGTTGTCTTATCTATTTGAGGATCAATAGAAGCGATCGTTCCCGAGAATGTTTTTCCCGGTAGATCAGGGAATGAGAAGCTCAATTTATTACCGGCTTTCAGAAAAGGCAAATTGGTTTCGGAAACATTGCATATCGCCCAAACTGACGATAAATCGGCAAGTTCCAACAAAATATCGCCTTGTTTGATGCTGTCGCCCGGCGATACCCGCTTGACCGTGACGAAACCTGCCGCATTGGAAGTTATATCCATTTGAATATCAGCAGATTCAATACTTGCGATGAGTTGACCTTTCCGCACATTTTCTCCTATCGTATGGATATATAATTTTTTGACTTGTCCGTTTACTTGCGATTTTTGCGGGTAACACAAGCGTTCATTCGGTTGAATGGTACCGGACAAATAAATTTCCTTCACCGGATTACGCAGACTGATAGTAATTGTACGAATATCAGCCAAAGCGGCAACTTCCTTGGAGAGCGTGATTTTATTTGTATCCAACGGCGCGCTTAAAGCGGTTTCATCTATGTTTGAAGTCGCATCCGGTTGATTCTTAGGACCTTTACATCCCGCTATGAATCCGATTAGCAGGATGAAGAGAGAAATAA
>JAISKG010000282.1 GCA_031261015.1 Dysgonamonadaceae bacterium
GATAGGGAGATTTTTTTTAAGAGGCAATAGGTAATGATTTATGTAGATCAGAGTTGTTTTTAAAAAATATTTTTGTAATTTTATCGCCGATAAAACATAAAGTAAAAAAGTATGCAGCAGTCATTGATGTTTCCTTCCTGTTTGTTTTGGGATGTAGATATTAATAAACTCAATTTCAATGAAAAAGCCGATTTTGTGATTGAGCGTGTTTTTGAGCGGGGCGATGTGGAAGATATTCGTCGTTGCCGTAGTTATTACGGCGATGATAAAATACGCCAAGCGTTGACTTCCGCCAAATGGCTGTCGCCGGAAACTGTGTATTTGGCAATTGCCTTATTAAACAATAAATTAACCGATTATAGATGTTACATCGCAGAGCAATCAAACCCACAACCTTGGAGTTACTGAAAAAGTTAATGAGTTTGCCCGAACTATCCGACTTTGCTTTAGTTGGCGGCACAGCTTTAGCTCTCCGCTATGGTCATCGCCTTTCGGTTGATTTGGATTTATTTTCATCGGTTGATTTTGATACAGATTTTATTGTCAATCTATTAGGCTCTAATTTTACAAATTGTCAAATTCATTCAACCAATAAAATCGGCGTTTTTTGTTATATCAACGACGTTAAAGTTGATTTTGTTAAATATCACTATTTCCCTATTATTACTCCAATTGAACAAATGGAAGATATTCGAATCATGGGAGATAAAGATTTGATCGCTATGAAAGTAAATGCTATTTTACGTCGAGGCGTTAAAAAAGATTTTTGGGATATTGCCGAATTGATGCAGTATTATCCTGTTGAAGATTTTATTGATTATTATACTGAAAAATATCCCAACCAACGACAACTCATTTCTATTCCACGAGCATTGGTCTATTTTGCAGATGCGGAAAAAAGTGAGAATCCTGTTTGTTTACGGGAGCAAGATTGGGAAACGGTAAAAGAGAATATTCGCGCTAAGGTGAATGAGTTTTTAATGAATCCGTCTTATTAAATCAAATCAAAACTATACAATTATGAACCTCAAACCTTACCTCTCCGATTTCCTCTCCCTGTTTTTCCCAAAACTCTGCCTCCATTGCCGCGAACCCCTCATGGGCGCCGAAACTTTCTTGTGCCTGCACTGTCAACGCCTTCTTCCTAAAACCGGTTACCTCAGTTTTCAAGATAATGCTGCGACCGACCGTTTTCGAGGGAAAATTCCTGTGGCAAAAGCGGTTTCTTATCTGTATTATAATAAAGGAGGCGTCGGCCAAAAAATTGTGGCCGAGATTAAATACCGTGGAAATATTCGTTTGGGCAGAGAAATCGGCCGGCAATTGGCGGAAGATCTTCATTCAAAGGGATTTTTTGAAAATGTGGATTTTCTTGTGCCGGTTCCGCTTCATCCTAAAAAATTGAAAAAGAGAGGATTTAATCAAGCGGAAATAATTGCCCAAGGAGTTGCTTCCGTAACGAAAATTCCAATGGAAACGACCCGTCTTTATCGCCGGAAAGCGAATCTTACGCAAACGAAAAAAAACGTTTACGAACGTTGGAAAAATGCCGACGGGATTTTTTCGTTGCGCGATCCTTCCGTATTTGCCTCTAAACACGTGCTTTTAGTGGATGATGTGCTGACAACCGGAGCGACTTTGGAAGCTTGCGCCGTGCGCCTTCTCGAAATTCCTCAAATTAAAATTAGCTTGTTGACTTTGGCGATTGCATAAAAACAACTATTTTTGCAAAGTAAAATAGATTAAACATAGCGAAACATTCTCTTTGATGAAGACACTTGAACAGATTTTATCTCAAAAATTATTGCAGATCAAGGCAATAAAACTGCAACCGGCCAATCCTTTTACTTGGGCTTCGGGCTGGAAATCGCATATTTATTGCGATAATCGGAAAACGCTTTCTTACCCGACTATCCGCAATTTTATTAAATTGGAGCTGGCAAGAACCATTATAGAAAAGTATGACAACGTGACGGCGATTGCCGGTGTAGCTACCGGCGCGATTGCACAAGGCGCGATGGTGGCCGAAGAATTGAATCTTCCGTTCGTCTATATCCGCGCTACGCCTAAAGATCACGGCTTGGAAAACCTGATCGAAGGCGACTTGAAGCCGGGCGCACGCGTAGTCGTAATCGAAGATTTGATTTCGACCGGCGGCAGCAGCCTCAAAGCCGTAGAAGCCGTTCGCAATGCGGGTTGCCACGTGGTAGGAATGGTTGCTATTTTCACTTACGGATTTCCGGTAGCAGAAGAAAAATTCAAGGAAGCCAAAGTCGATCTGACTACGCTTTGCAATTACGATAGTGTTTTGGATGAAGCTTTGAAGATTGATTACATCGACGAATCGGAAATTAAAACCTTGCAGGAATGGAGAAAAAATCCTTCCCTATGGTCGCCTAAATAATGAATTATGACAAACGAATTTGTTAGTCCTGTGCGGAGCATTCCGTATCCGCAGGAAAAAATTTATGCTGTTCTTTCCGATTTGACGAATTTGGAAAAAGTGAAGGATCGCATCCCTGTTGATAAAGTGCAAGACTTTGAGTTTGATAAAGATTCGTGTTCTTTTTCGGTGAATCCCGTCGGTAAAGTACGCTTTTCGATTGTGGACCGCGAAGCTCCGAAAACGATTAAATTTGCCGGCGAGCAATTGCCGGTACAAGTCAATTTATGGATCCAACTGAAGGAAGTTCAACCGGATGACACGAAATTGAAATTGACCGTCAAAGCCGATCTGAATCCCTTCCTCAAGCCGATGCTGTCGAAGCCTTTGCAGGATGGCGTCAACAAAATGGCCGATGTTTTGGCCGCGATTCCTTACGGCGAATTATGAAACTATGGGAGAAAAACGGCAGGATCGATCGCCAAGTTGAACAATTTACGATCGGCAAAGATCGCGAAATCGATCTTTATCTGGCGAAATCCGATGTGCTTGGCTCGATGGCGCATTGTATTATGCTCGAAAGTATCGGTTTATTGACTTCAAACGAGTTACAGCAGATTTTGACCGAACTCCGAACCATTTATCAATCCATCGTTGCCGGACAATTTATCATCGAAGAAGGCGTAGAAGACGTTCATTCTCAAGTGGAGTTACTGTTGACCCGAAGCTTGGGCGATACCGGAAAAAAAATCCACAGCGGGCGGTCGCGTAACGATCAGGTTTTATTGGATATTAAATTATTTACGCGCGAAGCAATTCAAGATTTAACCGGAAAAATTTCGTCGCTCATTGATTTGCTGATTAGCCAAAGCAATCGTTATCAACACGTTTTGCTGCCGGGTTACACGCATTTGCAGATTGCGATGCCGTCGTCGTTCGGATTGTGGTTTGGCGCTTACGCCGAAAGCTTGACCGACGATTTGCAATTATTGCTGGCGGCTTACAAAATTACGAATCGCAATCCTTTGGGTTCGGCGGCTGGTTACGGTTCCTCGTTTCCCTTAAATCGACAAATGACGACCGATTTATTAGGTTTTGATTCAATGAATTACAATGTCGTTTACGCACAAATGGGGCGAGGCAAAATCGAAAAAACCGTGGGATTCGCTTTAGCAGGCGTGGCGGCGACTTTATCAAAATTAGCTTTCGATGCCTGTTTGTACAGCAGTCGGAATTTCGGATTTATCCGGTTGCCCGACGAATTTACGACCGGTTCGAGCATTATGCCGCACAAGAAAAATCCCGACGTTTTTGAACTAACGCGCGCCAAATGTAATTTGATTCAGAGTATTCCGCAGCAAATTACGCTAATTATCAATAATTTACCTTCCGGATATTTCCGCGATTTACAAATCACAAAAGAAATCTTTTTGCCGGCTTTTGGTGAATTATCCGCTTGTATTGAAATGGTTTCGTTGATGATGCAATCGGTGCAAATCAACGAGCATATTTTGTCCGATGAGAAATACGATTGGATATTTAGTGTGGAAAAAGTGAATGAGTTGGTGTTGCAAGGTGTTCCGTTTCGCGATGCTTACAAACAAGTCGGTTTGGAAATTGAAGCCGGCCGGTTTACGCCCGATAAGACGCTTCATCATACGCATGAAGGCAGTATCGGCAATCTTTGCAACGATCAAATTGCCGCTTTAAAGGATTCGATTGTGCGGGAATTTCATTTTGAAAAGGTCGATCAAGCCTTGAAAAAACTATATCAATGATGAAAAAGTATTTGGCTTTAATTGCTGTCGTTTGTCTAATTTTTTCCTGCGACGACCGCACGGTATCAACCATTCCCTATGCGACGGTACGTTTTGAATTGGATTTGAATTTTCAAGATAACGCGCTGAAAGCCAAGTTGGCTTACAAAACTTTTACTGCAACTAATCCCAATTCCGACGAGCGATTCGGTTATGCCGGTCTTTTGATCGTGAATGGAATAGGAGAGGGGTTGGTCAATTTGTATGCTTACGATTTGGCTTGTCCGGTGGAAGTTCCGGAACGAGTTCGTATTCAGCCGAATGCGAGCGGATTGACGGCTCATTGTCCAAAATGTGGCTCCGTATTTGATATTGCTTACGGCCGTGGAACGCCGCAATCGGGTACTAAGCTGATTCTGAGGACTTACCGCGTCGGCGATTTGGGTAATTACCGTTATTTAGTATCGAATTAATTTCATTTTATACGAAACGCCCAACGAAAACCGGTTCGGATCCTGAATGCCTAAGTAATTGTCGTAACGCAAGAAAAACTCTAAAGTAGTCGTTCGATCCAATCGCCAATTCGTTCCAGCTTGGTAACGGATGCGCGTGAGTTCGTAATTTCTTACCGGATCGTTCAAAGTCGTAGAAAAATCGCAGGAAACATAAGGTTTCCAAGGGGAACCGAAAATGGTGTAATCGACTTCTATCTTGTTCTTCAGCACGTTTTTAGGATTGATTTTGTAAGATCCTCGATCTTCGTCGCGATACGTGCTTTGAAATCGTCCGCGCCAAGAAAACGTAAATTCATTGACCGGTTGCTTGTACGAAATATTGAAATAGTACCGGTGGCGCGCTTCGTAAAGATAATCGTTATTGTACAGATACAGAAACGAATAGTATGCACCGACTTTCACTCTTTTTCGCCAGATGGTATAATCTAATCCGATGGAAGTAGCGCTCCGGTCGAAACCTACATTATTGTCGGTCAACCGGATTTCTTCTTCTCCCGCAAGCGTGAACGCACGCCCCAAGTCTTTTTCGATTTGGAAAGAACCGACCATTCCTGCATTGGTTTCCTGCTTGACTTGCGCCGGCGCAAGCCACGGAATAGTAACTAACAGGCCAATCAGCAGTCTTTTATGAAAACCGGGTAACATTATCAATCGTATTTATTTCGTCCGAATCGGCTTTGTAATACACTTTCAAGAAAGCGGTGTCGCGCAGGAAGTCAATGTGTCCTACCTCCACTTTGGTAATATCAAGGCCGGTACGGTCTTTCAAATCGGCCAGCATTTCCTCATATTTATTGGGCTTGATCAGTGCGATTTTTTCGTAAAGGATAATCTTTGTGGAAGTGTGTTTCAGGAACTGATTGCTTTCGAGTACCCATATTATCAAGATAAACAATACATTAGCTAATAAAACGGAAGCGAGCGGCACTTCCATTGCCAAGCCGTTCACGACCGAAAGTCCGATAATTACAAATAAATACGTCATTTCGCGGATTTGCACGGTTTCCGTTCGATAGCGAATCATGCCGAAAATCGCAAAAAGCCCCAAAGCGAATCCGATTTGCATGGGGATACTTTCCAGCAGGTAAAGCAGCAGGAAAATGGTCACGCTGAAGAGCATGAACGTGAAATAATAATCTTTCCGCCGGCTCTTTTTATAATAGAAAAATTGAATAATTACCCAGCAAATCAACAAATTAAAAGCAAATCTCAGCAAGAGCATCCAAAAGTTTGTGGAATCGAAGACGTCAACGCCCATGAAAGTCAGTCCTTTTTCGGCGATTTCCGCCGCATGTTCCGCTGCAATTTGCGGGTCGTAATCGGGTTGAAGCATATTTTTTAGTGTGTTAGTTTATTAATTAAAGACCATTTACGCTTGAAGCGATTGTATTTGATGTAGGGATTGGTCAGCACCGTTCCCATGCAATATTTACTGAACGACTGTGGTTTGATGCGCATCTGATTGAGCAGTTCTTTCAGGTGCGAATATTCTGTTCCATCTTGTTTAATTTCCAGAATCAGGAGGTTTTCCACCGGTTTGTCTTCGCCCGTTAGATAATTGTGAAACAACAAATCGAAGTCAATCGTCACTCGTTCGGTTTGCTCGTTATTGACTAAGGTAATGCGTTTGAAACTGTTAGCCAACATTGGCTCTAATACTTTACTTCCAAAAATGGAATTTTCTTCCAGAAATTGTTTTTTTTCTTTCAGATCTGCGATTGAATCCAGATGCGAAGTGGAAACAGGCACTCTAATTTTGGTCGTTTTTCCCTTGTTGTTTTTACTTTTTATTTCCAGAAACGACAAATTGGAATCAACATAAGAACGAATCCTGACTTTCTCGCGGTTCAATTTCCCATTTTGATGCATCAAAAACATCTGTAAATCAGGAGTATCCAAATATTGCGTGCAATAAGGAGAGATGCGGACGCCATTGATCGTTTGTACTTTATAGTAAGGAGTTGCCGCTTCCAGCAATTGCGGAAGCAGATCGAAAGAAGTCACATATTTCAAGTCATACCGATCCATCAGGCGAATATTTTGCATTTCGTCTAAAGAAATCGGTTGCATCTTTTCCAACAGAACTTCAATCATAAGCGCTTATTTATACGAATAGTCAAATACTTTAGTCGAAAATAATTTTCCGTCGGGGTTGTAATTGTATTGTATATTTTTTCTACCGTTTGGTAAATACTCGTATTTACGGATGCGGTACAATTTGTTTTTATCGTTGTAAACGTTTTCACGGATACATTTACCCATTTCATCGTATTCAAAAGTCACCCGTTCTTTTTGTCCGTAAGCGGCATATTCGATTTCTTCGAGTTTAAAACCGTTTGCATCCCAAACGGTTAAGTGGTCCATCCATTTCCGCTTGCCTTTAGCGTCGGTATTCCATTCTTTGACAACTAAGTTTTTCCTCAATTCTCGCTTTTCTTCCGGGGTGAGATAAGGCGTTTGCGACTGCGAAGCCGTCGGCGGAGTATAGGCCGGTTTTTGATTTTGAGCAATCGTACCGATAAAACATGCGCTTATTAACAAAAATAAAACGCTGCCGATGATCCATTTTTTCATTGCGATTCAGAGATTTAAGTTAGACTGCCACGGAAACGATAATTTCCGGAATACGATAAATAATTCCTGTTTGAGTAATGGAAATTACTCCGGAAACGACCAACGTGACTTTTTCCGTATTCTGATCTTCGTTGGATATTGCGACAATGTAATTGCCCGGCAAAAGTTTTTGAAAGATAAATACGCCGTCAACAACCCGAACATCGTCGAAATAAGCCTCTTCGTTTGCATGCTTGATGTATGCGCGTACTCCGGTAGCCGGACCTTCGTCGCGGAAAGTTCCATTGTGGTAATATTTTGCCTTTACTTCCCCACTAATCATGGCTGTGCCGTAAGCTTTTCCGCTGTGAATATAAATCGTATCTGCTTGATTTAATCCTCCGCCAACTGTAATTCGTTTAGTGACAGCTTCTTTGTGATCGTCGGCAAAACTTGAAAGCGCGTAAACGGTATAATTCCCTTTACGTAAATAATCGAAGCGGTAATAACCGTCGCGCCCCGAACGAATGCGCTGGCCGATGCTCAGATCATCGCCAAATTCCAGAAACACGTCTTTGTCTAAAGCCGGAAAAGTATCGGCGGCAAACGAAAAATTATCGTCGGAGTGAACTACACTATACACATAACCTTCTAAAGATGAGGAGCCTCCGAGTCCTTCGTCTTTATTGCAAGATGTTAAAATAAGCAAACATGCAAGTAGAAAATAAAAATGTATTTTCATGGATTAGTTTTATAATATTTAAGTAAAGTCACAAAGATAGGAAATTTTATCGGATCTTCAAAAATTCTTTACGGGAATGTCACAATTATTTTCAGACCTGAAAAAAGGATGCTTTTACAAACATCCTTTTTCAAAGAGCGGAAGACGGGACTCAAACCCGCGACCCTCAGCTTGGAAGGCTAATGCTCTATCAACTGAGCTACTTCCGCGGTTTTTCGCTCTCGTCATTGCGGGCTTGACCCGCAATCTCCCGC
>JAISKG010000284.1 GCA_031261015.1 Dysgonamonadaceae bacterium
CGCCTTCGCCTTTAAATTCGACAATCACGCCGATTTCTTTAAAAGCTTTCGCAATGAAATCGCGAATGGTGGTCGTTACGCCGGTCGCGATCACGTAATCGTCCGGTTGGTCTTGTTGCAAAATCAAATACATCGCTTTGATGTAATCTTTGGCGTGCCCCCAGTCGCGTTTGCTGGAAAGATTGCCCATATATACGTCTTTCTGAATGCCTAAGGCGATGCGCGACAAGGCGCGGGTAACTTTCCGTGTGACGAAAGTTTCGCCCCGCAACGGCGATTCGTGATTGAATAATATTCCGTTGCAAGCAAACATCTTATAAGCTTCGCGGTAATTGACCGTGATCCAGTAGGCGTACATTTTCGCCACGGCATACGGACTTCGTGGATAAAAAGGTGTCGTTTCCTTTTGCGGAATTTCCTGTACCAATCCGTATAATTCGGAAGTAGAAGCTTGATAAATCCGCGTTTTTTCGACCAATCCCAATAAACGGACAGCTTCCAGAATCCGCAAAGTGCCCAAACCGTCCACGTTGGCGGTATATTCGGGCGTATCGAAACTGACTTTTACGTGACTCTGAGCGGCCAAGTTATAAATTTCGTCGGGTTGTACTTCGCTGATGATGCGAGTCAGGTTCAACGAATCGGTCATATCGCCGTAGTGCAAAATCAAATTCCGGTTTTCCAAATGAGGATCTTGATATAAATGGTCGATCCGGTCGGTGTTAAACAACGAAGCTCTCCGTTTAACGCCGTGCACGGTATAACCTTTTTTGATTAAATATTCCGACAGATAAGCGCCGTCTTGTCCGGTCACTCCGGTAATTAATGCAACTTTTCCCATTAGTATATAATTTTTTATTTTTTACTCAAATACCAGTGATACAATTTCTCCACACCTTGTTCCACTTCAATTTTGTGATGCCAACCCAAACGGTGCAGTTTGGAAGGATCAGTCAGTTTTTGCATGGTTCCATCGGGCTTTTCCGCGTTGAAATGGAATTTTCCGGCATAGCCGACTGTTTCGGCGATCACTTTGGCCAAATTCGCGATGGAAATTTCCTTACCTGTACCGATATTAATATGTGCGTTGCGAATTTCTTTTCCGGCAGGTTTCAAATCGTCGAAATCCACGTGTTCCATCACATACACGCAAGCGTCGGCCATTTCTTCGCTCCACAAAAATTCACGCATCGGTTTGCCCGTTCCCCAAATTTCCACAACGCCTTTTTCAATCCCGTATTTATGTAATTTTTCGCAGATGGCCTCTTCCGGATCATTTCCCGAAACGCCTTCGACCGGTAAACGGTTGAAATCGGCGCGAATGGCCGCCCAATCATCGTTCATCAAACATTTGGCCAAATAAACTTTACGAAGCAAAGCCGGCAAAACGTGCGATTTTTCCAGATCGAAATTATCGTTCGGTCCGTATAAATTAGTGGGCATCACGGCAATATAATTCGTTCCATACTGCAGATTATAGCTTTCACATAATTTGATTCCGGCAATTTTAGCGATGGCGTAGGGTTCGTTGGTATATTCCAACGGCGAAGTCAGCAAGCAATCTTCAGGCATTGGTTGAGGCGCTTCCCGCGGGTAAATGCAAGTCGAACCTAAGAACAACAACTTCTTCACTTCATTTAAATGAGAAGCGTGGATGATATTGTTCTGGATTTGCAAATTTTCATAGATAAATTGCCCGCGATAAATAGTGTTAGCCACAATTCCGCCCACTTTAGCAGCAGCAAGGAAAACATATTCCGGTTTTTCCTGCTCGAAAAATTCAAAAACCGCCTTTTGATCCAACAAGTTCAACTCATCAATGGATCGAAGCAGAAAACGGGTGTATCCTTTTTCTTTCAAATTTTTCAACAAAGCTGAACCGACTAAACCCAAGTGCCCTGCTACATAGATCTTTGCATTCTTTTCCATTGTTTGAATTGTTAAATTTTGTGCAAAGGTAACAAAAATTCCTTGATGTAAAAATTTTATTTATCTTTGTCCCTTCATGATCGACTACGCAACTATCGAACGAATCCAGTCGGCTGCGCAAATCTACGAGGTAGTTTCCGATTTCATCACCTTGCGCAAGCGGGGCGTGAATTTTGTGGGTTTATGCCCTTTCCATGAAGATAAATCTCCTTCATTTTATGTTTCGCCGGCCAAAAATATCTGCAAATGTTTTGCTTGCGGCGAAGGGGGAACGCCCATCCATTTTGTGATGAAACACGAGAATATTTCTTACGCGGAAGCATTGAAATACCTCGCGAAAAAGTACGCAATCGAAGTCAAGGAAGTGGAACTGACCGAAGAACAAAAGCAGGCGCAAGGCGATCGCGACAGCCTGTTTATCCTGAATAGCTTTGCCCAGAAAAACTTCACGCACAATTTGTTTGAAACGGAAGAAGGCCGCACGTTCGGACTGTCGTATTTTCGTGAAAGAGGTTTTCGCGAAGATATTATTCGAAAATTCCAATTAGGATATTCGCTGGAAGGCTGGGAGGTTTTCGCTCAGGAAGCGCTAAAAGCCGGTTATCAAAAACAGTTTCTGGAAAAAACGGGATTAGTCATTATGCGCGAAAATAATTCGATGATGGACCGTTTCCGCGGCCGCGTGATGTTTCCTGTACATTCTTTGTCGGGAAAAATCGTCGCTTTCGGCGGCCGAATCTTGAAAAAAGAGGAGAAAACCGCTAAATATGTCAATTCGCCCGAAAGTGAAATTTATCATAAAAGCAACGAACTCTACGGTATTTATCTGGCACGTCAAGCCATTGTAAAACAAGATCGTTGCTTTCTTGTGGAAGGCTATACCGACGTCATTTCCATGCATCAGGCGGGAATCGAAAACGTGGTCGCTTCTTCGGGGACAGCTTTGACTTTGGGGCAAATCCGTCTGATTCATCGTTTTACGAATAATGTAACTGTGCTTTACGACGGCGACGCCGCTGGAATCAAAGCCGCCGTGCGAGGCATCGACTTGCTCTTGGAAGCCGGATTAAATATCAAAATCGTTTTGCTGCCCGAAGGCGAAGATCCCGATTCCTTCGCGCAAAAGCAAAATGCGAGCGCATTTCACGAATATATCGCGCAAAACGAAACCGATTTTGTACGCTTCAAAGCCGCTTTGCTGATGCAGGACGCCGGCAACGATCCCGTGAAAAAAGCCAAAATGATTACGGAAATTGTCGATACGATCGCGCTGATTCCTGAAGAAATCATCCGTTTGGTTTATGTAAAAGAATGTTCCAAATTGCTGGAAGTGGACGAGCGCGCGCTGGTGCGCAATATTGCGAAAAAACGGCAAGAGATTCTGTTACAGAAGAAAAAAACAATCTATCCTGATCCCGCAAGACCCGAAGAGGATGTTCCGTTTCCTCAGCCGGAAACTCCTTTTTCAGAAACACAGGAAACTTTTTTCCCGCAAACGTCAATCTTGCTCGAACACGAAAAAGCTTTGCTATATTACGTTATCCGCTACGGCGAACATAGCTTATACGAAACGCAGGACGAAACAACCGGAGCAATACATCGGGTAAAAGTAGTTGAATTTATCACGCAGGATTTTGCCGACGACGAACTGGCTTTTACTCATCCGCTTTACCAAAAAATCTTGGAAGAAGCTGCGCTTCGCTGCAACGACGGAAATTGGATGGCCGAAACCTATTTCGTCAATCATACCGATTTTGAAATCAGTCAATTAGCCGTCGAAATGACGACTACAAAATACATCGAAAGCAAAGTTCATTTCCGTTATCGGAAAAAGGAAGAGGAAACAGAAAAATTGGCCGAGCTAATTTCTTATGTATTACTGAATTACAAAGATGCAATCTTGCGCGGGGAAATAGACAAATTGAATGTCAAAATTAAGGAAGCGGAAGTCGGCGACGATTTTGAAACGATTAAGTCATTGATCATCCAATTGACCGACTGGGAAAAGGCGCGCAAAGAATTAGCGTTGAATTTACGGGAACGAATCATACCAAAATAATATTGCCATGACCATAGAAAAACCAGAAAAAAAATACAAATTGGGATTGAGTCTCAGCGGCGGCGGCGCGCGCGGTTTTGCGCATCCCGGCGCCATCAAAGCCATCGAAGAAGCAGGCATGAAGCCGGATGTGATCGCCGGAACCAGCGCAGGTGCGTTTGCAGGCGTTCTCTACGCCGACGGCTACTCTCCTGAAGAAATCATCGAACTGTTTCTTGGAAAAAATCTCCTTCAATTTGCTGAAATTAAAGTGCCTACCATAGCTATTTTCGGCACTGCCGGTTTCCGCCGTTTCTTGAAAAAACATTTGCGCGCCAAGAATTTTGAAAATCTGCAAATTCCTATGAAAGTGATCGCCACTAACCTGGAAGAAGGCCTAACTACCGTGTTTGAACAAGGCCCGATTATCGACGCGCTGGTCGCTTCGTGCAGCATTCCGGTGGTTTTTCCTCCCGTAAAAATCGGCAATGCAAGTTATATGGACGGAGGTATATTTAAAAATTTTCCGGTATCCATTATCCGAAGCGAATGCGAGAAGATTATCGGCGTAAATGTCAGTCCGCTGGTATCGAAAAAAAGCAGCCAGAGTATTATGCACATCGCGGAACGGACATTCCATTATATGTCAAGAAATAACACATTGTTAGATAGAAATTTATGCGATATTTTAATCGAGATGAAGGACTTGGTTGATTACAACATACTGGATTTGAAAAGCGCCGCAAAAATATTTAAATTGGGTTACGAAAACGCGCAAAAATCGCTGAACAATTCGCCCTTAATTTCTCCTTTTGAATGAAAACCGAAGAAAAAATCATTATTTATCAAGTATTGCCGCGATTGTTCGGTAACGATCAGTCAACCAATCAGTTTAATGGAGGCTTACAGGAAAACGGTTGCGGGAAATTGTCCGCTTTCACCGAAAAAACCTTGCAAGAAATTAAAGATAAAGGCGTTACGCACATTTGGTTTACCGGCTTGCTGGAGCATGCTACGCAAACCGATTATTCCGCTTACGGTATTCGCCAAGATCATCCGGAAGTAGTGAAAGGTAAAGCCGGATCTCCTTATGCAATAAAAGATTACTATGACATTGATCCCGATTTGGCCAACAATGTTTCGAATCGCTTTCAAGAATTTGAGGCTTTGGTCGAACGCACGCACAGGGCGGGAATGAAGGTCCTGATTGATTTTGTGCCGAATCATGTGGCGCGCGAATATCATTCGGATGCGCAACCGGAAAATGTATCCGGCCTCGGCTCCGGCGATGATCCGAATGCTGCTTTCCGTGCCGATAATAATTTCTATTATATTACGGGACAATCCTTTGCGATGGAAAATTGTCAAGGTTTTTCCGGTTCGCCTTATCACGAATTTCCAGCCAAAGCGACCGGCAACGATTGCTTTTCCGCGCATCCCGGATGCAACGATTGGTATGAAACCGTGAAATTGAATTACGGAATTGATTATTTAGATGGCTGCCGAGCGCATTTCGATCCGGTTCCCGATACTTGGGAAAAAATGAGCGATATCCTTCTTTTCTGGGCTTCCAAGAAAATCGACGGCTTCCGTTGCGACATGGC
>JAISKG010000013.1 GCA_031261015.1 Dysgonamonadaceae bacterium
TTAAACGGAAAGTTTATAATGAATCGGATTTGTTTGTGCATGAAGGTATTTACCACAGTTTCTCGCATCACAGCCGGTTTTCGGGAAGGGATGAGGCGATGGTTTTGGAAAAGATCAATGCAGCGATTCAAACCGGAAATCGTTTTTTGAAAGAAAGTTCGTGCTTGATCATAACGTTTGGAACGGCGCAGATTTACCGATTAATTTCTTCCGGGAAAGTCGTTGCGAATTGCCACAAATTGCCGGCGAAAGTTTTTCGGGAAGAACGATGCAGCATGGAACAAATTACCGCCTTATGGAATCCGCTGATCCGGGCTTTGCATGAACTGAATCCGTCGTTGAAAATTCTTTTTACCGTCAGTCCGATTCGTTATTGGAAAAACGGCGCTCACGAAAATCAATTGAATAAGGCGATATTATTATTAGCTGTCAATCAATTAGTTCAAGAAAATACGTCCTGTTTTTATTTTCCCGCCTACGAAATTATGATGGACGATTTGCGCGACTACCGTTTTTATTCCGACGATTTGATTCATCCCAACCCACAGGCAATTGATTATATTTGGGAAAAATTCGGCGCAACTTTTTTCGATGCCAAAACAATGGAGGCTATTAAAATATATGAAAAACAGCAACGAGCAGAGAAGCATCGCCCGTTGATTCCGGAGTAATTTATGAACTTTTTACCGTCCGCGCAATTTCCTCTATCGTCACCGGCAACCGTTTTTCATAAACCAAACGGCAACCGCCGGGCGTAATTAAAATATCGTCTTCCAAACGGATGCCGCCGAAATCCAAGTATTTTTTAACTTCATCGTAATTAATAAAATCGACGTGAAGTTTTTGTTTTTCCCATTGCTCGATCAATTGCGGAATAAAATAAATGCCCGGCTCGACCGTCAATACATGTCCGGCTTCCAAACGTTTGCCGAAGCGAAGACTGCGATAACCGAAAAGTGTATCCCGTTGAATTTCATCGTCGTATCCGACAAATGTTTCGCCCAGATCTTCCATGTCGTGCACATCCAAACCCATCGAGTGACCTAATCCGTGAGGCATAAACAACGCCGGAACTCCAGCTTGCAAAGCCTCTTCCGTGTCGCCTTTCAGCAAACCCAAATCGCGCAAGCCTTCAAAAACAATCCGGTAAGCATTGCGATGCACACTTTTGTAGGTAATGCCCGGACGAGCTAACACAATTGATTCATTCAAAGCATTTAATACAATGTTGTGAATATCTTTTTGCCGTTGCGAATACTCACCGCCCACCGCCGTCGTGCGCGTAAAATCAGAAGCATAATAATTGAGATTTTCCGCGCCGGCGTCGCAAAGCATCAATCGTCCGGTTTGCAAAATTCCACTATGATCGTGATTATGAAGCGTTTGGCCGTTCATGGATAAAATGGTCGCGAACGAAACACGATTTCCTTTGGAAATAGCCAAACCTTCGATAATTCCGGCGATTTCCCGCTCTGCCGTACCCGGTTGACACATTTTCATCGCCAGCAAGTGCATTTCGTAACCGGTGGCGCCGGCCTTTTCCAATTCGACGATTTCTTCAGGCGATTTAATCAGGCGCATTTTGACAACGGCTTTCGTCAATTTGACGGAATAACGATCCAAAACGGCGTCTGTTTTTTTATCTAACAATTCACTTAAAATCAATTGATTGCGATAACGGTAAGGCTTGAGGTAATGCACTTCGTGATCCGGCGTAATTAACTTGGATAATTGAGCCTGCGGTACAACCGTTTCGATACCGACAGCCGCCGCGCGTTCTTTCAATGAAGGCAAATTTCCCATCCAAATAATATCGTCGATCGTCAATTCATCGCCAATCAAATATTCTTTATCATTATCAATATCAAGCACATAAGCTAAATCCGGCGTGTCGAGGCCAACGTAATAAAGAAACGAACTGTCTTGACGGAAAGAGTATGTATTTCCTCTGTAATTCATCGCTGCTTCCCCATTGCCTAACAGCAAGATAACTCCTGAATGAACCAATTTTTTCAGTTCATTTCTCCTCTGGATGTAAATTTCTTTTGCAAACATAATACGGATTGTTTCGTTAAAAAGTAATACCTTTGCAAAGATAATATAATTTTTATGCAAGCATTGGATTTAACGGGAATAAAAAATATTGTGTTCGATTTGGGCGGCGTGATCATCACTTTAGACCGGCAAGAAGCGGTTCGCCGTTTTGTGGAAGTGGGTTTGACACACGCGGAAGAGGTGTTGGACCCTTACCATCAGAAAGGAATTTTTCTTGAATTGGAAGAGGGAAAATTGTCGCGTGAAGAGTTTTACGAAACTGTCCGCAGAGAAGCCGGCTGTTACATTTCCGACGAAGCTATTGATTATGGCTGGCTTGGCTTTCTAAAAGACATACCCGAATCAAAATTGATTCTTCTTGAAAATCTCCGGGAAAAAGGGTACAAAATTTATTTATTAAGCAATACAAATCCGATTATTATGTCGTGGGCTAAGTCGCCGGAGTTTTCACCTCTGGGT
>JAISKG010000043.1 GCA_031261015.1 Dysgonamonadaceae bacterium
AAATAAAGCGCTTGCGACCATTCCTTGAGTAGTCGCAAAAAGCGCCTGAACGCTTTCCAAATTGTCGGTGTAATTATTGATAATCAAAGAAGATTGATGAATGCGATCAACCAATTGAATCAAAATTTTGTTGATCTGACCCATCGCTAACATCACCGAATAGTATGCAACGATTTGGCGCAATTCGGCCGCACGTGGGCTAAATTGCACGATGAGCGTTTGCAAAGCATCCTGGAGTTGGTTGTGCAAATACCGAATCTCTTCCTTTTTTTGAATGATTTGTTCGTAAATATTATCGCTCCAAGAGTTGACAACCAATTCCTGAGCAATCTCCATTTGGAGCATCAGCATTTCGGAAAGCCATTGAAAATCTTTCCTTATTTGTGCATATTCTTGTTCTTTAATTGTCATGAAAGTTTCGAATTTTAGGCAAGTTGTTCGTTTAAAAATTGTTCCGTGCGTTTATCTTTCGGACGGAGGAAAAAGGACCGGCTTTCGCTGCATTCGATTAGCAGGCCGTCGTCGATATACATTACTTCGTCAGCAATCCGTGCAGCCTGCGCCAACGATTGAGGAACGATTAAAATGGTATATTTTGTTTTCAACCGGAGAATTAACTCTTCGAATATTTCGGTGGCGGCGCGGTCGAGCGTAGCAGTAGGATTGTCCATCAGCAGCAATTTCGGGCGAAGAGCCAAAGCGCGCGCCAAGCAAAGTTGCTGTTGTTGTACCGGTGAAAGGATGTGCTGTTTTTTATTCAAGTAATCTTTCGTTTGATCCCAGAGATCCGCTTCGCGAAGGCTTTCTTCCACAATGATTTGCTGTTCCGCTTTGGAAAGACGGATATGATTGAATGTATAGCCGGCGAGCACATTCCGAAAGATTGTCATGTTCGGGAAAAGAGTCGGAGAAGAGAAAATCATACCCGTTTTTTGCTTCCATTGATTGGTTGGCGCCGTGAGTACATTCGGATCGCCTACGACCGCTACAATCCGGTTCGGTTCGATCGCAAGGGAAAAATTGTTATGTAGATAATTTTTCATCATCAATATAATTTGCTATCGTACAAAGTATTAGAACAAACAAAAATAGAAACAGGGCTGACGACCACACCAAGGAAGAAAAACTGGGCTTGTTGAGAAAATCCCAAATCAACAAAGGAACCGCATTCGTAGAATGAAGCAGGTTCCAATTAATGGCCGGGCTTCCGATCAGAGTAATGATCAAAGGTGCCGTTTCTCCGGCTACACGTGCGATCCCTCGCAGCCAACCGGCAATCATGGTTTTTTTGATAGTCGGAAGAACTACTTTCCAAACGACGGACGGATAAGTTGCTCCCAAAGCTAATCCTGCCCGGATAAGCTCGTTGGGAACTCTTAAAAGCGCTTTCAAGGTAGTGAAGACAATGAAAGGCAACAAAATGATTGCCAAAGCGATACCTGCCGATAAGGAAGTAAGATCGTGCATCGGCTTTTCGATGGCTAAATAAACGATAATCCCGATCAGTACCGAAGGCATGCCGTAAATAACCGAATTGATGTAATTTACCCATTTAGCGACCGGATTCGACCGGTTCATGAAAATATACAAACTGCAGCCAATGCCGATAGGAACCGCGATGACGGTTGCAATAACGATTAACAAAAAACTACCGTAGATTCCGTTTTTGATCCCAAAAGAGATGGAATCTTGATCGTTGCGCATCAATAAAGTATCTGTGGGTGGAGGTGAAGTTTGGGTGAAAAAATCGAGATTAAAAGATTCCAAACCATGGCTGATTAATTCGACTACCAAGGAAATGAATGGGATAATCGCCAAAATCACCAGTAGGCAGATGATTCCATAAACCAATAGATAAGTAAAGGTACGGCGGCCGGTGTGTGTCATACGGGAATCCTCCTCAATAAATATTTGGACACCACATTCAATATAGCTGTTAATCCAAACAGCAACAAGGCAATGGCAATCAACGAACTCGCTTTCAAAAGAGCGAAAGCGCCTATTTGATTAATCAGGATACTCGACATCGTGTTGCCGCTCTGCGTGATTCCCGTCGGCATTTGATAAGTATTTCCAATGAGTATGGTGACGATGATCGTTTCACCCATCACCCGGACAAGCGACAATAGATATGCAACGATAATTTCGTTTTTCACCAAAGGCAAACTCACTTTGGAAATAACATCCAGCGGATTAGCGCCCAAACTATAAGCCATTTCTTTCAACCGGAAAGGCGTTTTGTCGAAAGCTGCGTTGAGTAAGGAAACAGTGTAAGGTAAAATCATTATGGCCAAAACGCAGGAAGCAGTCAGAATACCCAATCCGTAATTTCCAATTCCCTTCTGAATAAATAAAGAACGCAAGAAATAAAATCCCCATACTCCATAAATGATGGAAGGAACTCGTGCTAAAAAATTCATAATCGACCGGAGAAAAGAGGCCACCATGCGCTCTTTGCATAATTCACAACTAAACAGACTCACCGAAAGCGATAACGGAAAACTGATCGCCAACGCCAGTAAGGCTGTCGAAAAAGTGCCAACAATAAAAGCGAAAGCGCCGTATTGTTCTTCGCTGGGATTCCACGCGTCGGTTGCAATAAACCGAAAAAATCCGAAATGCCGAAACGCAGGCAGCGCTTCCGAAACAAGGATATACAAGATACCTGCCGCCAACAGAAGTATTAACACGGCCGAACCGGTTATGGCTATATGGAAAACCTTCCCTTTCATTCCTAAGATTGCCATTCCATAGTATGGATCAATTGTTTTGCCTGTTCAACGACTTTTTGCGGCAAAGGGGTATAGATAAGCAATTTGGCTGTCTTTTGAGCTTCTTCTCCGATCAGATAATTAAGTAAGGATTTCATAGATTCGTATTTTGCTTCGTCGCGCCCGCCGTAGGCCTGATTGCGATAAACGATAATCCAAGAATAACAACAAATAGGATATGCATTTGTTTGCTCTGACCGGATTAATGTTGTCAGCAAATTAGTCGATCCGTCGTCTATGGTCGCATTCAAAATCGTATCCGGATTTGGTTGAATAAAAGCGCCGCTTGAGTTTTGCACGGCAGCGACCGGCAATTTGAACGAAGTAGCATATTCCAAACTGATATAACCGATAGCTCCCTGCGTGTTTTCGACCAAAGAGGCAACGGCCAGGGAACTTTGCGCCGCCAGACCTTTGCTGAAATTTAATTGCTTGCTGATGCCCATTTGCTTTTCCCACCAAGCATTGTCTTGACTTAAAAAAAGAGAAAAAGTCTGTGTGGAGCCGGCCTCATCCGAACGGTAAACCGGAGTAATGGCGAGATGCGGCAGGGAAACTCCCGAATTGACGGCGACAATCGCTTCATCATCCCAATAAGTGATTTGGGAAGTGTAAATTGCTGCCAAAATCACGCTTGTCAAGTTTAATTGTTTGACATTCGGGATATTGTATGCCAATGAGATAGCTCCCAAAACAACAGGAATCTGCAAAACTTCCGAGTGAAATTCGGCGAGTTCTTTCGGAGTGAGTAAAGCGTTGGAAATGACAAAATCGACTGTTTTATCGCGAAAAGAACGTATTCCGTTGCTGTTGCAAGGATCGCTGTACGTAATTTCGATTCCTGTATCGCGCGAGTAATTGGAAAAAATCAGATGATAAAACGGTTGGGCAAACGAATTTCCCATCCCGGACAAATTCACCGCAGAAGTACCGGAAAAACGCCCGCACCTTGTAAAAAAGAGCATAAAAAACATCGCAAGAACGAAAATATTTCTTTTTTGCATAAACGGATTTTTTCAACTATTATTTCCGACACAAAAATAAATAAAAAATTTGAATAATCATCGTTCTACTTTAACTTTTCTTAGCCGAAAATGCGCGCATTGTCTTTAATTCTGCGCCTAAAAAGAGAAACGCTACGATAAAGGAAATAAAATCGGAAATCGGCATACTTACCCAAATGCCTGTAATGCCATAATAATTAGGCAAAATGAACAATATGGGGATTAAGAAAAGTACTTGCCGCGTCATTGACAAAATAATAGCATTGTTGGGTTTACCTACGCTCTGGAAAAATGCCGAACTCACCATTTGAAATCCTATCAAAGGAAAACAAGCGAAGGTCCAGCGAAGTCCTATCGCCGCCAAATCGATCAATTCTTTATCGATCAAATCTTTTCTCTTTGTA
>JAISKG010000063.1 GCA_031261015.1 Dysgonamonadaceae bacterium
CTACCTCATTTGGAGAAAAAAGAAAAATCAGGGAGTTTTCTAAACCCTGAGTTAATAAATGTTTAAAGTTTTAAGATTGGCGAAGGCTCTTGTGACAAGAGCCTTTTCGCTGTTTAAAATTCAAAAAATGCTTGGATAACCGAAAAATCTCATTAACTTTGCACCGTATTTACTTCATCACATCTTCCAGTTACAATTTTTATTAGAACAAATAATTAAAAATCATAAAATATTTTATGCAGAGATATAATATTTTGCAATTAAGAGAAATGGATCAAAACAATTTAATTGCATTAGCTCAAGAATTAGGTTTAAACAGAGTAGAAAAAATCGATAGGGATAGCCTCATTTATCAGATCTTAGACCAACAAGCAATTGTAAACGCTGCCCGGCAGGCCGCTGAAGACAAAAACAACGAAGGCCAACGGAAATTTCGAGGCCGGCCGCCCAAAAATAAACAACCTCAGCAGCAGCCACAAAAACCGGTCATAACCAAACCGGTTGTTGAACAAAAACCAGTAGCAGAAATTCACATTGCTCCGGAAGAGAAACCGGCGACAGAAACAACTGTTCCTCAAGAAGTTGTGCGTAAAAAACGAGGTCGAAAGCCGAAGCAAGCAATTGCGCCGGCGACTACTGTTTCAACTCCTGCTCCCGATGTTCCATCCGTCGAAGCGCCCGTTCCTCCGGTAGAAAAACAGCCTGAAACGGTTGTGCAAAATCTGCCGCTTCGGAAAAAACGAGAAAGAATCCACACGGATAGTCCGGTTTCATCGGCGGAAGTTCAACCGGCAACACTTGCTCATGAGGCAAAAACGGAATTTATACCGGTCGAAACGAAGCCGGAAGTTGAATCGAAAACAATAGTAGAACCGGTTTCCGCCGAAACGATTGTAGAAGAAGCCATTAAGGAAGATTCGGAAAAGAAAGAAGAACCGGCTGTCCCCGAAAAAATCGTTTTTCGCCACAGCCCGACCGTTAACAGCGTGATGGATCAAGTGCTGTGGACTCCGCCGAAAAAAGATCCTCAAAAACAACAGCAACCGCAGAACAAGAATCCGAATTTTAGTAACAATAACGGAAATAAAAACAACAACAATAATAACAACAATCCGAACCGGATCAACTCGAATTTTCAACCTTCACAAAAGGAAAAACCATTTGATTTCGACGGAATCCTGACAGGTGTCGGCGTGCTGGAAATCATTCAGGAAGGATACGGTTTCCTCCGCTCTGCCGATTACAATTATTTATCTTCAGCCGACGATATTTATGTTTCGCAATCGCAAATCAAACTGTTCGGTTTGAAAACCGGCGACGTAGTAGAAGGCCCGATTCGTCCGCCGAAAGAAGGAGAGAAATTTTTCCCATTAGTTAAAGTAGATTATATCAATGGATTGCGACCCGAGGAAGTGCGCGACCGCGTGCCTTTTGATCATTTAACTCCGCTTTTCCCCGACGAGCGTTTCCGCTTGACGGCCAGCATCAGTTCGAAAGTGGTGGACAAAATGTCGCCGCGTGTAGTGGATTTGTTTTCACCGATCGGAAAAGGCCAACGCGGATTGATTGTTGCTCAGCCGAAAACCGGTAAAACCATGTTGTTGAAAGATATAGCCAACTCGATTTCGTGGAATCACCCCGAAGTTTACATGATGATTTTGTTGATCGACGAACGTCCCGAGGAAGTCACCGACATGCAGCGCAGTGTCGATGCCGAAGTGATCGCTTCCACGTTTGACGAGCCGGCCGAACGCCACGTCAAAATCGCCGACATCGTGTTGAATAAAGCGAAACGAATGGTCGAATGCGGACACGACGTTGTGATTTTGCTCGACTCGATCACACGTTTGGCGCGTGCTTACAATACCGTGCAACCGGCTTCGGGAAAAGTGCTTTCCGGCGGTGTGGACGCCAACGCTTTGCAAAAGCCCAAACGCTTTTTCGGCGCGGCGCGCAACATCGAAAACGGTGGCTCGCTAACGATTATCGCAACGGCATTGACCGAAACCGGCTCGAAAATGGACGACGTCATCTTTGAAGAATTTAAAGGAACAGGTAATATGGAGTTGCAATTGGATCGCCGCTTGTCGAACAAACGGATCTATCCGGCAGTGGATATTATCGCTTCCAGCACGCGCCGCGACGAGCTGTTGCAGGACGAAGATACCGTCAAGAGAATGTGGATTTTACGTCGTTATCTCTCGGACATGACGAGCATCGAAGCAATAGAATTTGTGAAAGACCGGCTGGAAAAAACATACAGCAACGAAGAATTTTTGGCTTCTATGAACGGTTAAAATTCTTCAACTCACGCCGTAACGCTTGCGATTGCCCTTGCGTATGACGGTCGAGCAAAGCCCAAAAATCGGCGCTATGGTTCATGTGCACAGTGTGACAAAGTTCGTGAAGCAGCACATACTCAATCAGATGCGACGGCAACAGCATTAAATACAACGACAAACTAATAGTCTTTCGAGAAGAGCAGGATCCCCAGCGGGTTCGGCTCTTTCTGATTCTGACGGAAACATATTGAAAACCGTGTTCGCGCGCCAAGCGTTCCAAAAGCAGTGGCAAAATGCGTTGAGCTTCGCAGCGTAAGTCCCTATCTTGCTGAGGAGAAAGCGAAGTTTTAGATATATTTTTCTCCTGGTATTTTTCCCATTGCTGCCGAATGGTTGCTTCATTTTTCTTGAAAAATTGTTCGGCATACGACAAATTACCACCATAAGGAATCGTCACAAAAACTCCTTCCGCTTTTACACGAATAATGTATTTTTTAGCTCTTGGATTATATCGAAAAACAGTCTCCGGCCTCCGTTCTCCGGCTTCCTCCGTGCGCAAAATGCTCGCCGTTCTTTTGTAAATGGATTTCGTTAAAAACATTAAGCAAACAATTTTTGAAGCAAGTCCGGCCGTTTCAATTGCCGCAACGATTGGATAATCTGCTGTTTATAATCCTTGTTGTACCAGAAGAAATATTGCCGCTGCCGGAGTTTTTCTTCTTGCGTTTTGGCGGTATAAACCGCTTGCATGGTGTAAGGATGAATGCCGGTATAATAAATTTCCGTCGCCAAAGTCATCGGAGTAGGCGTGAAATCCTGCACTTGTTCCAAATGAAAATTCAGCGAGCGCGAAATGACTGCCAATTCGGCCATATCTATCTCGGTACAAGCCGGATGCGAACTAATAAAATACGGAACCAACTGTTGCTTCAACTGAAAAGTTTGATTAATCCGGTCGAATAATTTTTTGAATTGACGAAACAGAGCAAAATCCGGTTTACGGATGCAATGCAACACTTCCGGTGAAGTATGTTCCGGAGCAACTTTCAACCGGCCGGAAACATGCTTTGTAATAAGCTCTTGCGCATATTCCTGAGCTGCTTGATTGCAATTTTCATCTTCGTAGCGGTTAACAATCAAATCGTAACGAACGCCGCTCCCGACAAACGACTTTTTCACTCCCGGAGTTTGATCAACCTTTTGATAAATAGACGTTAACGGGCGATGATCGACTTGTAAATTTTTGCAAACGACCGGAAAAATGCACGAAGGTTTTCCGCATTGTTCACAAATCGCCGGATTGCGACCTTTCATGCCGTACATGTTCGCCGACGGACCACCTAAATCACTCAAATAACCTTTGAAATCAGGCATTTCCGTGATTGCTTTCACTTCCTTTAAAATAGATTTTTCCGATCGCGAAGCGATGAATTTTCCCTGATGCGCAGAAATGGTGCAAAACGCGCAACCGCCAAAACAGCCGCGATGAATCGTCACCGAATGGCGAATCATTTCGTAAGCCGGAATGCGCTTGTCTTTGTAGCGAGGATGCGGCAAGCGTGTATAAGGAAGATCGTAACAAACGTCGATTTCCTCGGTCGTCATTGGCGGATACGGCGGATTCACAACCACATAACGATTTTCGGTGGACTGAACCAAACGGCCGGTTTTCAGCCGGTTGGACGCTTCTTCGATGTGGCGGAAATTTTCGGCTTGCTTGCTTTTTTCCTTCAAGCAAGCTTCAAAAGAATGAAGAACGCGATCGTCCGCTTGCGGAAAATATTCATCCCGAAGCGTTACGGTTTGCGGAATATCCGGCAAATCATTGATTGATAATCCTTTTTGCAAAGCGGCAGCAATGGCAGCAATTGGTTTTTCACCTGATCCGTAAACCAAAACATCCGCTTGAGAAGGAATTAAAATACTGGGCAATAAACGGTTTTGCCAATAATCGTAATGTGAAAGGCGGCGCATGGAAGCCTCGATTCCTCCAATAATGACTGGCACGTCGGGATACAAACGCTTCAGTATCGTGGAGTAAACAATGGTTGGATATTCCGGTCGCCGGTCGATCCGTCCTTCCGGCGTGTAAGCGTCTTCCGAACGTAAACGCTTGTTGGCAGTGTATTTATTGACCATAGAGTCCATTGCTCCCGCCGAAACACCGAAAAAAAGACGCGGCTTGCCCAATTTTTTGAAATCGCGGCCGTCGTCCAACCAATTCGGCTGGGGAACGATCGCGACTTTCAATCCTTGCGCCTCCAAAAATCGGCCGATCACCGCCGCTCCAAAAGAAGGATGATCGACGTAAGCATCTCCAGTAAAGAAAATTACATCTAATTCCGCCCAGCCGCGCGCTTCGACTTCTTTTTGGCTCGTCGGCAGCCAATCGCTTGTTTTTCGCTCTCTCATTACGCAAAGGTACTACCTTTTTACTTAATGATTGTTAATATCGGTTATTCTTCGTTTTATTTTTAAACTTTCTGGTCGTTTTTTCTTCTAAGGAGAAATGAAATGATTTTGCAATAGAGTTAACAGATTAATAATTAATAATTAACAATTTAAAAATTAAAACAATGAAAAAAACAATCAAAACAGCGCTCTTTTTCGTCTTGATGTCTTTAGTTACTCTGAATATTTCCGCTCAGAAAACAGGAAAACATCAACGCGCAGGAGCCGAAGACCGTGGCGCCAAACGTACCGAATGGATGACGCAACAATTGAACTTGAGCGAAGCTCAACAAGTCGAAGTAAAAGCCTTGTATGCTAAATATGCAGAAAAAATGAAGGCTTTGAAAAACGACGAAACGAAAAGTAAAAAAGATGCCAAAGCGCAATTCAAAGCCTTAAGAGAAGCTCAGCAAGCCGAATTGAAACAGATTTTGACATCCGAACAATGGGAAAAATTGGTGACTTTGAAAAAGGAACATCAATCCCAAATGACCAAACAGCATAAAAATAAAAAAGGAGATCGACACAACCAGAACAGAAGTGCAACAACAAAATAGAATAGATCTCTCACTATAGATAAAAGACTTTTATTTATTTTTTGACAATATCCTTGAACGTGAGTTCCGGGATATTTTTTTAATTGATAAAATGCACCGCCAATCCTAACTTAAGCACTGTAGGATCAACCGGATAATGAGGAATCGAAAAGTATTCCGGCGGCGAAATAAACATCGCTCCGGCATTGTAATATTCGAGGAAGAACCGGGTTTGCTTCAAATGACAATTGATAAATCCGTTGATAAGCGGATAATTGCCGATTTTTACATATTCTTCTTTGGGATTTTGCAAGCGGAATTGTTGGGTCGCCGGCTCGTAAGTCGGCGAGCGATAAGCTGTCCAATAATGCACATTCGCGCCCAACTGAACCGTTAAGACTTTCGCAATTTTGAATTGCACAAACAAACTCGAATAAATGCTCCATTGCGGCAAAGGCAGGATGGAATCGTTGCTCGAAAATTGTGCATAAACCTGAGTATCCCAATGTAAGGCGCGGTATTTCAAATTTTGTTTGACATTAGCTCCGATCACTTGAATGTTTTCTTTCGCTTGCTGCGGCCGTCCGTCCGGATCGAAATAAAGATAGTTGGTGACATTTTCCAGATCAAGCCCTATAACCGTACGAGTATAAGGAAATTGAATTTCTCCTCCCAGACGATATTTACGTACTTTGTCGAAGGTATTATCCCACCAAAAATATTGACTGCGATAATGCTGCTCGTAAAAAGTCGGCGAAAGTGATTTGATAAATCCTCCGACTGTAACCGAAGCGGTGTCGTTCAACAGGGGAATCCGCGTTTCGACCCTCCCGGAAACGTTGAAATCGCCGGCGTTAGCTTGCGCGATTCCCAAACTTCCTTGCGCGTTGTAACGCAAAATTTTTCCAGTGTTTTTAGCGATTTCTCCGCCGATATACAACGAGTTAAGCGTTTGTCGATAGTTGGCGAGCGTCGTATCCATCATCGTGAATTGCCGGTGATCGTAAGTGGCATAAGCGGTTAAGTCGAATTTTGCCCAATCGCTGAAACCTTCCCTGAGCGAAATTCCCAAAGTGTTTTTCATTGAATAATAGGAAGTTGAATCATTTGTGATCCGATCTTTCCATTGCGGAATCACGGAATCGCGCCGGTTATAAAACTCGCTCAATGCTGATTGATTTTCAGTATAAAAGTTTCGTTTCCGGTTGTCGAAATCGAATGTGTAAATCAAGCTCGAAACCGGAACAAATTGTTTAATATCCTCACCTTCTTCGTTTTGCCGGCCTGTTTCTTTTTCAAAACCCAAGTTATAATAATAATTGAGAAAATAACGGTTTCCTTGCAGATGGTTCCATGTGCGGGTCAAGCGCGTTGGAAAATCTTTGCTGCGAGTGATGCGCGAATCTTCCCAATCGGGATGCGAAACGAAATTATCGCGAAGCAATCCGCCGTTTTCGCCGTTAGTATAATTGGCCGGATTCACAAACAGATGCAAGCGATGGCGGTCAGCGATGTAGTTTCCAAAAAATACCCACTCCAAATGCTTCGAGGCTTGTGATTCGTAAAATCCGCGGGCATAAATGTAATCAACTAAAAATCCGGCATTGAGCTTTTTACCCAGATTGACGGCTAAAATACCTTTCAACCGTTCTTCTTTGTTTTGCGAACCTCCGGCCGTTTGGTAAGAGATAGTCGAATAAGGAATTTTCGTATTGATAAATTGAAAATTATCAGGCGTTTGCGCATAAGCATAGAAAGGATCCATAAACATAAACTCGGAACGGTCTTTTCGTTCAAAGAAAATACGCGATTCCATCGGCAAACCTAAATTACCCAAATAAGCAACTGAAATTCCATTGCCTTCGACATTTGTGCGGTTGAAATAATCCGTCAAGAAAGTATCCGGTTGCAGAACAGGAATGATGGCGCCGGTTCGTTCGGTGATTTGCCAAAAGCGGATTCCGGCCGTATCAATCGGCAGGGCTAACGAATCTTTTTTGATCGGATTTGGTTGCGCGAAAAGTGAAAATGTCGCCATTTCCCAACAGCAAACTAACAGAAAAATACGGCCAATCGCTTTTCCGAAAGGCTGTTGCTTGTTTAGCGCGCGTTTCTTTTCCGTCATTTATTTTTCCTTGATGATCTCCATTCCGCGAAGAATGGCTTTTTCATTGACCGGAAGCAAATGATGGTGCCGTTCGGGCAACGTTTTTTTCAATCCGGCCATTACACTGTCCAATTTTACCGGATTCAAGACTTTCAATAAACCTCCTAAAACAATCATATTGAATGTTTTGGACATGTTTTCGTTGGTAGCCGTATTCATTGCTTCGATTTCGTAAACCCGAATGTCGCGACGCGTAGGCGGATGTGTAATTCCGTATCCGTCATAAATCAGGATGCCTCCGGGTTTGACGCTGGGTTCAAATTTTTCCAGCGAGGGCTGATTGAGGATAATGGCCGCATCGTACTCATTCAATACAGGCGATGAGATGCGTTCGTCGCTTAGGATGACGGTTACGTTGGCTGTTCCTCCCCGTTGTTCCGGTCCGTAAGATGGGAACCAAGTTACTTCTTTGTTTTCCATTAATCCGGCGTAGGTCAATATTTTACCCATACTCAAAACGCCTTGTCCGCCGAAGCCGGCGATAATTATTTCATGTTGCATATCATTTCTCTTTTAAAATACCCAAAGGATAAACGGGAAGCATATTCGCAACCATCCATTGATTGGCTTGGTCGGGAGTCATTTTCCAGCCGGAAGCGCAGGTAGAAACAAACTCTACGACGGAAGTTCCTTTTCCGGCCATTGCATTTTCAAAGGCTTTGCGCAGCATTTTCTTCGCTTTTTTCACGGCGGCGGCGGTGTGAACAGTTTCGCGGGCAATCAGGCAAGTACCTTCCACCGGAACTAAGAGTTCGGAGATTTTCAGAGGATAGCCGTTGAGGGATGCGTTGCGACCGTAGGGACAGGTAGCGGTGGCCATTTCCATTAAAGTAGTTGGCGCCATTTGACCGCCGGTCATTCCGTAAATTGCATTATTAATGAAGATGATAACGATGTTTTCGCCACGATTGCAAGCATGAATGGTTTCAGCTGTTCCGATGGCGGCCAAATCGCCGTCGCCTTGATAAGTAAAAACCATTTTATCGGGATTTAAGCGTTTGGCGGCTGTTGCAACGGCCGGCGCACGGCCGTGAGCAGCTTCGATCCAATCAATATCAATGTAGTTATAGGCAAAAACGGCGCAACCAACCGGCGCAACGCCGATCGTTTTTTCTTCCAAGCCCATCTCGTCGATAACTTCGGCAACTAACTTATGTACAACTCCATGAGAACATCCCGGACAGTAATGCATGGGATTGTCATTCATCAAACGAGGTTTGTCATAGACTAAGTTTGCGGGATCAACTATATTTTCCATGCTCTTTTAATTTTTCAGTTTTTTAATCTGTTCCAATACTTCCTGCGGGGTCGGGACTATTCCTCCGAGGCGGCCGTAATGTTCGACCGGGATTTTACATTCGACGGCCAAGCGGACGTCTTCGACCATTTGGCCGGCATTCAACTCGACGGTGAGGATTCCTTTGACTTTGTCTTTGTAATCATTCAGTCGCCGGGTTGGGAAAGGCCATAAAGTAATCGGGCGGAACAAGCCGACTTTAATACCTTCTTTTCTTGCCAATTCCATGACTTTCTGACTGATGCGTGCAGCCGATCCGAAAGCGACGATCAGATAATCGGCATCTTCGCATTGAATTTCTTCGTAAAGTACTTCGTTTTCTTCGATGGCTTTGTATTTGGCTTGAAAGCGCAAGTTATTTTTTTCCATTACAGACGAGTCCAATTCCAAGGAAGTGATGATATTAGGTTTGCGATCGCGCGTTTTACCCAAAGTCGCCCAAGGCTGCTCACGGCGAATTTCCGCTTCGCTTTTCCGGGGACGTTGTTCGGGCAAAACCACTTTTTCCATCATTTGTCCGATCACGCCGTCGGCCAAAATCATCGCCGGATTGCAGTATTTGAACGACAAATCGAATCCCAGAGCCACGTGATCGGCCATTTCTTGAACCGAAGCCGGAGCGAGCGTGATGAGGCGGTAATCACCGTGCCCTCCGCCTTTAACCGTTTGAAAATAATCGGCTTGACTTGGTTGAATTGTTCCAAGTCCGGGACCGCCTCGCATTACATTTACGATCAATCCGGGCAATTCTGCGCCGGCCATGTAGGAAATTCCTTCCTGTTTCAGGCTGATGCCGGGACTGGAAGAAGAGGTCATCACTCGTTTGCCGCAAGCTGCTCCGCCGTAAACCATGTTGATAGCGGCGACTTCGCTTTCGGCTTGCAAAACTACCATACCTGTTGTTTCCCAAGGTTTTTCGTCCATCAATGTTTCCATGATTTCCGATTGGGGCGTAATGGGATAACCGAAATAGCCATCGGTTCCGTAGCGAATAGCGGCCAAGGCGATCGCTTCGTTCCCTTTCAATAATTTAACTTCTTCAGCCATTGATTTTTGTTTTATAAACCGTGATACATCCGTCGGGGCATACATAGCCGCAATTGGCGCAACCGATACAATCGTCCGGATGCAACATTTGCGCGTAAGGATAGCCTTTGGCGTTAATTTCTTTTCCCAAGATCAATACGTTAGCAGGACAGGCAACTACACAGAGATTGCAACCTTTGCACCGGCCGGTATTGATCACCACTGTTCCTTTAATTTTTGCCATATTGTTAGTTTTTTCTAATAGTCTTTCTAATTTTCCGGATCTTGATCATTTAATTTTTCCAGTTCTTCCCGTAAATGACCTTCCGGATCTTGCGTTTGCATAATTCCTTCTTTCAGAGCAGATTTCGCTTTGCCTTGCTCGCCTAATTGCAAATAGTAATTGCTTTTGCATAAATAGAGCGAATCGAGCGACGGAATCCGTTGAATGGCTTGATCTAAAAAACCGATCGCTTCTTTCCAGCGTTCCAAGAGAGAACTGATGTTGGAAGCGATGATATAAATCAAGTGAGCATCCGGATACAAATTTATATATTCTTTTGCTATTTCCAAAGCTTTTTCGTAATTACTGTTCTGTTCGTACGATTGAATCAGATTTAATAAATTTTCTTTGGTGCCAAAACCCAGATTACGAGCGAATTCGAAAGAGTCGATCGCTTTTACTATTTCGTCAAGATCAAAGTACATTATTCCCAGGCGATGCCAAGTTTCGCCGTCGAAGGCGCTTAGCGAAGCGATCCGTTCGGCGATAATTTCCGCTTCTTCTTTGCATCCGGCAGCAATCCAGCTATGAAGTTGTATCCAATAAAAATCGGCATTTTCTCCGAATACCTCAAGCGCTTCGTCCATCACATTGATTGCGGCTTCAAACAGATCCATTTCGGCAAGCGACTCTGCCATAGCCTGATAAATTATAGACAGATTATCTTCGTTTTCGGCGTATTTGGTTTTCATCTTGCCGAAAAAATGGAAAGCATCTTCTTCCATTCCCAGATGAAGGAGCGCGGTAATCCGGTGTCCGTCGGCCCAAACTTCCGGCAAGTATTGATAATGTTCCGACAAGATGAGTAAATCGTTCCACAATTCGTAATCGTTGAGCAGCGACAGGATACCGTAGATGAGATCGTCATCGTCGGGGTAAGTTTCCAGCGCGTAATCAATTGTTTTCTTGGCTTTTTCCAACTCATTGGAATCCAAGTAGATTTCGATGATTTCGCTTAAATCTTCCGATTCGTAGTAACCGACAGATTGGCCGTTTGAGAGAAATTGATCCCATTTGTAGAAAAAATCGGGATATGATTCTTCAGCTTCTTCTTCCGGTTCAAAATAATAATCGTTCGGCAGCATTATTCGTTTTTATTTATAATTTTGCTCCAAGAGTCTTTGAGTGAAACGGTTCGATTGAAAACCAATTTATCTTTCCGGGAATCGGGATCGACATTGAAATAGCCCAAGCGTTGGAATTGGAAATTTTCCGACGGTTGAGCGTTTTCCAAGATTTGTTCTACGCGGCAACCGGTTTTCACGATCAACGATTGCGGATTCAACAGGTCGCGAAAATCGACGTCTTTTTCATCGCCGGGATTTTCGACGGAAAAGAGGCGATCGTACAAGCGTACTTCTGCCGGCAAACTGTGCGAGGCGGAAACCCAATGCAAAGTTCCCTTGACTTTCCGGTTACTTTCGGGCATTCCGCTTTTAGTAGCCGGATCGTATTCGGCATAGATTTCTTCCACATTGCCGGCGACGTCTTTTTTCACTCCGGTACAACGAACAATGTACGCGCTTTTCAGACGTACTTCCTGACCGGGTGTCATGCGGAAAAATTTCTTCGGCGCATCTTCCATAAAATCTTCCCGTTCGATAAACAATTCGCGAG
>JAISKG010000084.1 GCA_031261015.1 Dysgonamonadaceae bacterium
TCTGAATTTCGCCTGAATCGACAAGATAACTTTTGTCGTAAATAGAAAAACCATAACAGAATAAAAACTATTATTACTGCGGTTATTATTATAGTATTAAAATAGTGATGTGTACAAGCTCTTATTTCCTTAACCCAAAGAATGGAAATGAAAGCAAGAATTGATATTATACATATACCCCAGTAAATGACAATATTATGAGATTTAAAAAAAGATTTCATTCGCCCTTGAGAATTACTTGATTAATTTTACTTCCCGCTTTCCGAATTTCTTCTGTTGCCTGCTTTGCCAGTTCATTATTTACACGTTCTGCAAAATTAACTTTTCGCGGAAGTAAATCGCTTGCAAGCATCTGGTCAGCAACTTGTTGTGAAAGTGCAATATCTTCCTGCGAAATGGTAACAGAAATGTTTTCAACGCTTTGCGCTTTCAGATTCGGTTCTATAATGCGGATTTTATTCAACAAATCCAAATCGAAGTTTGAGCGTTTGGCAAACCATTCGTCTGTTTGCTTCCTGTTCTGAACTACATACCAGTTGGCCTCTATTAAACTTTTGATTAAAGCGACAACTTCATCGGGATTATTTTCAACCAAATTTCTTTTCACGGCGACAAAGCCTATATACCGCTTTTCATCTATCACCTTTCCTATTCCTTTACTCTCAATAATGGTAGAAGTCGGCTCCCATATTCCCAAAGCATCAATGCCGCCTTGTTGCAATACAACTATAGCTTCGGCAGGACTAACATTTACCAGTTTGGTATTTTGGGTTGTCATACCGTTTTCTTCCATTCGCAAAAGAATGTACGGATAAGCGCCCGATGCGCCGAAAGGTACTCCGAGTTTTTTACCTTTAATATCAGCAAAGGTTTCGATTCCGCTTCCATCTTTTGCTATTGTCGTTGTACTGAAATCAATAAGACGACATACGACTGTCCAGTCATCATTAATAGCTAACAGGCTGATAATAGGAACAATTCCCAATGTAGTCGCATCAATATCGCCACCCAGACCGGCTTCAATCATATCAGGACCATACAGGAAATTCCTGAAGGTTGCACTTGAGCCATACAATGTTGTGATATTGGTATGATCTAATGTTTCGATAATCTGACCTGCCGTAGCCCATGCTGTTTGCCAGCCAACGACTAACCGTGTGTCGGATTTTTCGTTATTTCCGTTTTTAAAAAGATAAAAAACAGAAAACAATACTGCCAAAACCACTAAACTTATTCCTAAAGTTTTGAGTGGAAATCTTTTGATTTTTTTCGAGTTTGGACTAATGTTTGTCATATAAAAATATTTTTAAAATGTTAATCAAGAGTTTATTTGCTTCCATAATACATCTGACAGTTCGCGAAATTCGTTGGAATTTCTAAAATTTCGTCCGCGGGAACAATTGACTGTAATTGTATATTCATTGGTGAGATGTCCCTGCGCTGTCATAACAGCCACTCGGTCAGCCATAAAAATGGCTTCCGAAATATCATGAGTAACCATTATGACAGTAATACCCGAACGCCTGAATATATCGGATATTTCTTCCTGTAAAGTTTCGCGGGTAAAAATATCAAGAGCGCTGAATGGCTCATCAAGCAACATCAGGCGAGGTTTTGAGGCTAATGCGCGAGCAAAAGCTACCCGTTGCATTTGTCCGCCGGATAATAAATGAGGATAATCGTTTGTTTTATGTTGAAGCCCTACAAGTTGAAGCAACTGTTGTATTTCTGTTTCGGAATCGGTTGTAACATCTGTGCGCTGTTCGATTGCAAATTGAACATTACCGCCGACTTTCCGCCATGGAAACAGGGAAAAATCCTGGAAAACCATTGTCATATCATTGCGGTATTCATTCAGTTGTTCGCCATCTATTTTTATTTCTCCGCCGTATCCCTTTTCAAGTCCTGCCAACAACCTCAGAAATGTTGATTTGCCACAACCGCTAACTCCCAGAATACAAAATATCTCTCCCGATTTTATGTGTAAGTTAGTGCCGTTAAGCACCAATTCTTTACTGTTGGGATAATGGAACTGAATATTTTCCACATCAACCGAAGCCCCTGATATTGGTTGCCAATCTGTAAGTGAAGTTTTTATTTCATTGTTCTTTTTGAATAATTTTTCATTGTGCAAATTGGGCATTTGTTTGTTTATATTTGTCGTGTTTTCGTAATAATCTTTTGCAATATAATCCTGTCGCCAAGGAACGCAAAATTTTTCCAACCATGAAATTATACGAGCCATTGCAAAACCGACAAAAGCAATCACAATCATATCAGCGACAATGCGGTCTAATCTGAAAAGTTGTCGGTTTAGTTGAATGGCATACCCCAATCCAGACCTTGCAGCAAACATTTCAGCCGCAACAACACACATCCACGCAAAGCCCAACCCAACTCGTATTCCTGCAAATATGCTCGGTAGTGTTGAAGGCAAAACAACTCCTGTAAAAGAGTGAAATTTGGAAGCACCCAAAACTTTTGCAGCTTCCAAATGTACTTTTTCTACACTGCTTACACCCAACAATGTATTTGTCAAAATGGGGAAAAATGCGCCTATAAAAATAACAAACCACGCAGACGCATTGCCAATTCCTAATATGGAAACTGCAATTGGTATCCATGCAATCGGCGGAACAGGGCGCAATAATTCAAAGATTCCCATAACTGCACTTTGAACAGAAGGCAAAAGCCCTAATCCAAATCCTAACAAAAGCCCAATCACTAATGCGATTGCAAATCCAATCATGACGCGACTTAAACTTGCTAACAAGTCAGGTAACAGTATTCCTTCGACAAGCAAATCATAAAATGCGGCAAAGCATTTTGAAGGGGTTGGAATAAGAGAGTTTGAACCATTCCTTACAAAATATTCCCATACCATCAATAATCCAATTATGATACTTATCTGGATTATTGATTTTCTATTTATATTACTCAACACATGCATCTTATCTAAATTCTATATTAAGTTTTATTTATTTCATGGACAATAAAAATAGCGTGGAAACAACCTGTCTGACTATCAGGTTTCCACGCCTACACTTTCAACAAGCCGTTCCACGCCGTAACACACGGCGTTTCGCTAACTTATTCTTGAAAGTGTGTCCCTAAAGAGGACTATTGTGGAAAATGATAGTCAAGAATAACAGCAAATCGCTATTTTATATGTCTTACAATGTGAGAGTTACCTCTCTATATATTTATGCCATAGGCAAATCTATTAAAATTTTTGCATCAAAGGTAACAATAAATTTAAATTTTCTGAAAAATTTGCAAGGAAAATCTGCATAATCTACGTTTTTTGATATAAAAAATGTACAAATATACAATTAAATTTTATTTCTGTGTTCTTAAGATAGATTTGAGTAATACAAACTCTTTTTGAATCAACAAACTATTTCAAACAATCAATATCCAAATACCTCTTCCAGCGAAAGTTCCTTCACCTCCGCAATCCTACTCAAATACTTAAAATCAACCTTATCCTTCCGTCCGATAATCAAAACGGAATAACGCGCCGGTTTAACATGCTCGTCAAAATATTTTTGGAGATCGCTCAACGTCATCGTTTGGATGGCTTCATATACCGGTTTGCGATAATCATAATCGATGCCTTTATCCTTCAGATCCAGATAAGTACGAAAAATATTCGCCTTCGTGATTCGCTCGGAACGGATGTTGTTCAAAACACTTTCCTTGCTCAATTGGAAGAATTTTTCCGAAGCCGGCATGTCGTTCAACAATCCGCGGAACGCAGTCAAAGCATTGGCCGTTTTATCGACTTGCGTGCCTACATAGCCTTGAATGTACGTGGACGAACCTGCCCAATCCGGATTCTTAATCACCGCATAAGCGGAATACGCCAAACCGCGAGCTTCGCGAATTTCTTGAAAAACAATCGAATACATCTCCGTGCCATAGTATGAATTAAACATTTCTTCCACAGGTATCAAAGCCGGATCGAAAACCCCATCTTTCGCCACCAGCAGAATTTGCGCTTGCACCATATCATAATTAGCAAAATACACTACCGGCTTATCCATCTGCAGCTCAGGATATTGCACTCGCGCAGGCACATCAATTAAAGGACTTGGCGCCGAGAATTTCTTCAACAAAGCCACCACGCTACTTTTCTTATCAGGACCGAAATAGAAATAGTCGTGCTTATAGGTAGAAAAATGCTTGATAATATCAATTAATTCCTGCGGTTGGATGGAGCGTAATTCTTCTTCAGTTAGCATATCCGTAAAAGAAGATTTGGAACCATATTTGACGTAATTACTCAATCCCGACAGAATCAATCCTTTATTCAATTTATTATCCGCCCGCTTTTTCAAAATATCATTGACTAAATTTTCGTAGGCTTCCCGATTGACTACGGCATGATTGATCATTTCTTCCATCAAGGCCAGCGAACGATCCATCGTTTCGTTCAAGCCGGAAAGCGTGACGTATGAGCGGGTTGTCGTGGCAAAAGCCTCAAACGACATGGCTAATTTATACATTTCCCGGTTTAATTCTTCCGGCGTGTAACGTTCTGTGCCTAAATAAGGTAAGTAACGGAAAGCCAAAGCTAATTTTTTATCCGTCACATTGGAAATATCTACGAACTGATTGAAAGAATAAATCTGATTGGTTTTGTTAGGAATGTAATACAGATCAATTCCATCTGTAATCGTTTCTTTTTCAATATCTTTCTTGAAATCCAAGAAAACGGGTTCGATCGGTTTAACGGGCATCGCCAACAATTCGTCGGCAAAGGCCGACGAGACATCGCGATTAATTGTAACCGGCGTAATTTCCGGCTTTTCAACATTTATTTTCTCTTTATTTTCTCCCGTTCGTTTATAAACAGTTACATAATTATTTTGAAAAAAACGATTGGCAAAATCTACCACATCCTGTTTGGTAATTTTAGCCATTTCGTCAATTTCGGAAAGATAGTCTTTCCATTCGATTTCAGAGATAAACGATTCCAGAAATATGTAACTCGACGAATAACGATTGTCCGACAATTGGATTTGCTCCAATTTTTTATTGTTGATGATTGCTTCCAGCAAATCGTCGGCAAAATCGCCGGCTTTCAGTTTTTGAATTTCCTGTTGGATTAAATCGCCGACTTCTTGCAGGCTCTGTCCCGCGCGCGGAACACCAACTATTTGAAACACACCATAATCGTTCATGTTTTCGACCCAAGCATAAATGTTCAACACTTTTTGCTTCTGCATCAAATCGAGATCAAACAAACCTGCTTTTTCATTATACAAAATATTGCTGATCAATTCCATATACAATGCCTCTTTAGATTTCACATCGCCAACACGGTAAGCCACAGCGATTTGCTCGCGATCGGGTGTAGCGATTTCGTAGGTTTTCGTCGTAGTGATTGAATCTTCTTTTACCGGTTCGGGGCGAGTCAAATCGTCGCTGGCTTTCATTTGACCGAAATAACGATCGACAACTTGAACAGCGTTTTCAAAATCCAGATCGCCCGACAGGCAAATCGCCATATTGTTTGGTACATAATACTTTCGGAAATAGTCCATTACACTTTTCATCGACGGATTTTTCAAATGTTCCGATATACCGATGACATCCGTTTGGTAAGGATGTTTAGCGAACAAACCTTGCATAATTTTCTGTTCCATCATCGCATTGCCATTATCTTGATGGATATTAAATTCTTCATACACAGTTTCCAACTCCGTATGGAAAAGACGTAATTGAAGATTGGTAAAACGATCGTATTCTAATTTTATAAACGGTTCTAATTCATTGGCCGGAATATCGTTTACGTAAGCTGTTAAGTCATAGCTGGTAAACGCATTGGTGCCGGAAGCGCCGATCGCGCCGGTTATTTTATCATATTCATTGGAAATCGCGTATTGCGAAGCAGTTTGTGAAACAGCATCTATTTTCTTGTATATCGCTTTTTTAGCAGCCGGACCGACAGCCAATTTATGCGCTTCAAACAAATCGCTGATGCTGTCGAGCAGCGGTTTTTCCTTTTCCCAATCGGCCGTTCCGAAATGGTCGGTGCCTTTGAACAGCATGTGCTCGAGGTAATGTGCCAAGCCCGTGTTGTCACGCGGATCTTCCTTTGCACCGGCTTTTACGGTAATAATTGTTTGAATGCGAGGCTCGTCGGTATTTTTCGACAGATAAACTTTCAGACCGTTATTTAAAGTATAAATGCGCGCTTTGAACGGATCGCCCGTCACTTCCTCGTATTTATATCCATTTGCATCTGTTTTATACACAGTTTGATAATCTTTCTGATCGGAGCAAGAAGCCCAAATCAACAACGCACTTAATAATAAAATTGTCTGTTTCATAAAAAAAGTTTATTTTTGCATTCGTAATTTAGTGATGCCAAAGGTAAAAATAATTTATCAAAAATCAAGGAATAAAACTTAAGAGGATGACAAAAACAATGCGATACGGTCTATTTTTTACGTTTTGGACTGTGAGTATTTTCCCGGTAAACGCCCAATCGGTGTTGACTTTACAGGATTGTCACAGTTTAGCGATCAAAAATAATCATCAGTTGAAAATCAACGATGCACAAATCAAAAAGGCTTCGGAAGAGAAAAAAGCGGCGTTTACGCAGTATTTGCCGGATTTATCGGTGACCGGCGCGTATTTTTACAATCAAAAGAAGATTTCGTTGCTGAGTTCGGATCAATATTTGCCGGTCGGAACGGTAATGCCGGACGGAAGCTTCGGTTTTACGCAAAATCAAATCAATAATCAATGGACAATGATTGATGGTCAACCGGTACCGTTAGATGCTGAAGGAAAACCGTTTAATCCGTCGCAAGATCCCAACAAAATTTTGTGGAAAGAACATGCGATTATTCCGAAAAGCGCCTTCGATTTAGATATTCACAATGTTTTTGCAGGAGCGATTTCATTGGTTCAACCGATTTATATGGGCGGAAAAATCGCTGCTTACAATAAATTAACCGGTTACGTCGAAGATTTGGCTATCTTGACGGCTCACAGAGAATTGCAAGATTTGCTGCTCCAAATTGATCACGCCTATTGGCAAAGCGTTTCGCTGGCGGCCAAACAACAATTAGCTCAACACTATCTGATTTTGCTTCAACAAATGGATAAAGATGTGCAAGCGATGATTCGCAGCGGAGTAGCTACACGCGCCGATGGACTTTCGGTGAAAGTGAAACTTAACGAGGCGGAAATGAAGGTCTTACAAGTGGAAGATGGCTTGCAATTATCTCGAATGCTTCTGTGCCAGCTTTGCGGATTACCTTTGGATTCGCCCATTCGCTTAGTCGATGAAAAGGTGGATAACTTGTTGATTGACGAGGTAAATTCCTCTTATAATATGGAGCAAGTTTATGCCAATCGCCTCGAAGTGCAAAGTTTGGAACTGGCGCAAAAAATTTACGAGAAAAAGGAAGCCGTAGTTCGAGCCGATGGATTGCCGACAGTGGCTTTAGCCGGTAATTATATGGTGTCTAATCCCAATTCTTTCAACGGATTCCAGAACAAATTCGCCGGATCGTGGAATGTAGGCGTGCTGGTCAATATTCCGCTGTTTCATTGGGGTGAAACGCTTCATAAAGTGCGGGCAGCCAAGGCGGAAACGACGATCAAACGATTGGAAACCGCCGATGCGAAAGAGAAAATCGAGCTGCAAGTAAGCCAAGCTCAATTCAAACTGAAAGAAGCCAAGAAAAAAGTCACGATCGCCGATAAAAACAAAGAAAGCGCCGATGAAAATTTGCGTTACGCTCAAGTCGGATTCAAAGAAGGTGTGATTCCTTCATTGAATGTAATGGAAGCCCAAACAGCTTGGTATCAAGCCCATACTGAATGGATCGATGCACAAATCGCCGTTCGTTTGGGACAAGTCGAATTCAACAAAGCGTTGGGAATTGCACAATCAAGATAATCCCTATTCATCAAAATATCAAATACATAGACTATGGCTACAACAACTTCTAAAACCGTTCGCAAGAACAATATGTTATTGGCTTTCATTCTCTTGATCGCCGCCCTTCTCTTAATTGCTTTTGCCGGTTGGTGGCTCCTGAAACCTAAAGTGGAAATCCTTCAGGGACAAGTAGAAGCGACCGAACTCAAAGTGTCAGGCAAAGTTCCCGGCCGCATCCTCGAACTGCGAGTCAAAGAAGGCGATTCTGTACGGCAAGGAGATACTTTAGTTATTTTGGACAGTCCCGAAATTACGGCTAAATTAGAACAGGCGCAAGCGGTTGCCAAAGCTGCGCAAGCCCAAGATACCAAAGCAGATAAAGGCGCCCGAAAAGAACAAATCGCCACTGCTTACGCCATGTGGAAAAAAGCGCAAACCGGAACCAATATCGCCCGGAAATCTTATTCGAGAATGCAAGATTTGCATAATCAAGGCGTTATCTCTGCACAAAAACGCGACGAAGCGGAAGCAAATTATTTAGCGATGAAAGCGACCGAACAGGCTGCACTTTCCCAATATCAAATGGCTAAAAACGGCACGCAAAAAGAAGATAAAAAAGCGGCTCAAGCCCTGGTAGATCAAGCGCAAGGAGCTGTGGATGAAGTAAAAGCGTATTTGAGCGAAACGATCTTATTGGCTCCGGCAGACGGCGAAGTGACGGAAATTTTTGCCCGTCCGGGCGAACTGGTCGGCACCGGCGCGCCCATTCTCCAAGTGCTGAACAAAAAGGATAATTGGGTGGTGCTCAACGTTCGGGAAGATTTGCTGCAAGAGATGACCGTCGGAAAAATCTTATACGGATACATTCCCGCTCTGAACAAAGAAATTCCGATGACAATTTTTTCCCTGAAAGACATGGGCACTTACGCTTCCTGGAAAGCGACGAAAACGACCGGTCAGTACGACCTGAAAACGTTTGAAGTGAAAGCGCGCCCCAATCAGGCGGAAGACGGATTGTATCCGGGCATGTCGGTGATCGTGAAACGCTGATTATGCCGAAGATAAGCCTACATAGCATCCTTCAGGCGGCGAACCGCGAAACCGCGCGACTGCTGCACGGCCGCATTTACTGGTTTTGCATCCTCATCGCTCCGGTGATCACGTGGATTTTTTTCCTTTCGATGATGTGTCAGGGATTGCCTACCGATTTGCCGGTGGCTTTGGTTGATTTGGACAACTCTTCGGTTTCGCGCGAATTAGCCCGTCAATTAGATGCGTTTGAAGGTACGCAGATTGTCGCTCATTACGGCGATTTTGGCGAAGCGCGTAAAGAGATGCAAGAAGGCAAAGTTTACGGTATATTCTTCATTCCACGACATTTTTCAGCCGATGCCACTGCCGGAAAACAGACGGTTTTATCATTCTACACCAATAATTCATATCTGATCGCCGGCTCGTTATTATTTAAAGACATGAAAACGACGGCCACTTTGGCTTCCGGTTACGTGCTTTTGAAAACGGGACTGGCGCACGGACAAACCGAAGCGCAAATCCGGGCAAAGATCCAACCTGTTGTGATCGACTCCAATCCGATCGGCAATCCTTGGCTAAATTATTCCGTTTATTTGAATAACCTGATTTTGCCCGGCATTTTAGCTTTGCTGGTGATGTGCGTAACCGTTTACAGCATTGGGATTGAAATCAAAGAAAAAACGGTGAAAGAATGGCTGGCAGCCGGACGTTTTTCGATCACCGGATCGATTCTGGGCAAACTGATTCCGCAAACCATTTTCTTTTTTCTGGTTGGATTGTTGCTGTTTGTCGTTTTGTATTTAGGAATGCAATTTCCTGTCAATGGAAGTCTTATGCGGATGGCTGCCGCTTTGTTCTGTTTGATTATTGCTTCGCAAGCCTTGGGCGTATTTATGATCGGCTGTTTTCCGACTTTGCGTTTGGGCTTGAGTTTTGCGTGTATTTGGGGAATGTTGTCGTTTTCCATTGCCGGTTTTTCGTTTCCGGTCAACGCGATGTATCCGCCGGTACAGGCTTTGAGCAATTTGTTTCCGTTGCGGCATTATTTTTTGCTTTATGTCGATCAAGCCTTGAACGGACGGGATTTGTTTTACAGTTGGACGCATTACATAGCCCTGTTAGGTTTCCTTTTGTTGCCTTTGCTGGTGCTGCGTCATTTGAAGTGGTCGCTTTTACATGTTCCTTATCAACCTTGAAATGAAGTCATTACGAAAAATATCTACCGGCATTTCCAATAGTTTCACGATTTGGAGCAAGGAATTGAAGCGCGCTTGCGGCGACATTGGCGTGTTTCTTTTTTTCGTGGTCGTTCCGGTTGTTTATCCGATCTTGTATGGCATTATTTACAATACGGAAGGTATTCATGAAGTTCCGTTAATTGTTGTAGATGAATCGCATAGTTCTTTAGCTCGAACCTTTGTCCGTAAAATCGACGCGACGGCCGACGTGCAGGTTTACGCTTACGCTACTTCGATGGAAGAAGCGCGCGCTGCAATAGATAATAAAGAAGCTTACGGCATTTTGCGTATTCCTGCCGATTTTAGTTGGAAAATCAACCGCGGCGAGCAAGCTACGGTAGCGCTTTACGAAGACATGTCGGGCTTGTTGTTTTACAAAGCCGTTTTGTTAGCGACAACCGAAGCCTCTCTGGATGGCTTGGTTGCATGCGACGCTTCACCCGTGCATTACGAAGCCGTTGCGCAATATAATCCAAAATCGGGTTTTGCATCGTTTCTTTTGCCGGCTATTCTAATTTTGGTGATTCAGCAAACATTATTACTGGGAATCAGCATGTTAGCTACCACTACACGCGAGAAAAACCAAGGCCGCTTGATTCCGCCGGAAATCTGTTACAGCGGTACATTTCGCATTGTTTTCGGCAAAGCCTTAGCCTATTTAACTGTTTACATTCCGATGACGATTTGGGCGTTGATCATCGTTCCGTATATCTTTCAATTACCACAATCAGCTCATTATGCGACTATTCTGTTATTTGCATTGCCTTATCTATTGGCTTGTATCGCCTTTGCCATGCTCATTTCCACATTCATTCGCGGCAGGGAAACGCCGATGATGATTTTAGTGTTCACTTCACTGATTTTCCTGTTTATTTCCGGGATCTCGTGGCCGCAGTCGGCGATTCCCGCATTTTGGAAATATTTAGGGTATGCACTTCCTTCTACCTTTGGTATTCAAGGATTTGTGAAGATTAATTCGATGGAGGCAACGCTGAATGAAGTTACGTTTGAGTACCGGATGCTTTGGTTGCAGGCGGGGATTTATTGGTTGGCGACTTGCTTGATTTATGGATGGAATCTGGGAAGAAACAAATTGTCTAACGAATCAACAATTACTTAATTAGAAATATATAATATCATGAAAATCTCCTTCCACGGCGCCGCCCGCACAGTCACCGGCTCCAAACACCTCGTCACACTGAACAACGGTAAAAAACTGCTGCTCGATTGCGGAATGTTTCAAGGCATGGGCAAAGAAACGCCGGAACTGAACCAGCATTTCGGATTCAATCCGTCGGAGATCACGCATGTCTTTCTATCTCACGCACATGTCGATCATTGCGGATTGTTGCCGAAATTGGTCAAAGAAGGATATAACGGGAAAATTTACGCTACGCCGGCGACCATTGACGTAGCAAAAATTTTGTTACTCGATTCCGCTTATATTCAGGAACAAGATGTTGCTTTTCTAAATAAAAAACGAAAAGAAGAAGGGCGGACGCTCCTGAAACCACTTTATACTCAGGAAGATGCTGAGAAGACTTTCGATCACTTCGTCCCGGTGCATTACCGGCAAGCGCTGCAAGTGGATAAAGACATTCGTTTGGAATTGTTCGACTGCGGACATATTATTGGGAGCGCAACCGTTTATCTCACTATCACTGAAGACGGTAAGACTTCTACTTTAGCGTTCAGCGGCGATGTAGGACGTTACGGCGATCCGATTTTGCATTCTCCACAGACCTTTCCTCAAGTGGATTACCTGATCATCGAATCGACCTACGGCGACCGGCTTCACCCGCCTTTGGAATCTTATGCCGGCGATTTAGAGAAAAATATCCACGAAACGTGCATCGAGAAAAAAGGAAAACTAATCATTCCGGCTTTCAGTGTCTGACGAACTCAGGAATTGCTTTACGCGCTGAACGATCTGGAGTTGGAACACAAATTGCCGTCGCTTCAGTATTATTTAGATAGTCCGATGTCCACCAAAGTCACCGACATCGTGAAGCAGCATCCGGAATGTTTCAACCGCTCGGTGCAAAAATTGTTGAAAATCGACCATGATCCCTTCCAATTTAAAGGTTTAAAATACATTACGGACAAACGGGATTCGCAAGCTTTGAATAAGCAGTACGAACCGATGGTAATCATTTCCGCATCGGGAATGGCCGAAGCCGGAAGAGTGAAACATCACATTGCCAACGGAATAGAAAATTGGCGAAACACGATTTTGATTATTGGTTACTGCGAACCCGAATCGCTGGGCGCCAAACTCAAAGCGCATACGCAATCGATCA
>JAISKG010000102.1 GCA_031261015.1 Dysgonamonadaceae bacterium
GCGGGAGATTGCGGGTCAAGCCCGCAATGACGAGAGCGAAAAACCGCGGAAGTAGCTCAGTTGATAGAGCATTAGCCTTCCAAGCTGAGGGTCGCGGGTTTGAGTCCCGTCTTCCGCTCATTGGCCTGTGTAGCTCAGTGGTAGAGCACTTCCTTGGTAAGGAAGAGGTCCCGAGTTCAAATCTCGGCACCGGCTCAAAAAAATTGAAAATGGAAAGTGGAAAATTGAAAATGAATTTTCAACTTTCAATTCTCAATTTTCGACTTAGAAGATAACATTCATTAAAAAATAAAGATCTATTAAATTATGGCAAAAGAAAAGTTTAACCGGTCGAAACCCCACGTTAACATCGGTACAATTGGTCACGTTGACCACGGTAAAACTACATTAACCGCTGCTATTACAACCGTATTAGCAAAAAAAGGTCTTTCGGAAGTTCGTTCGTTCGATTCGATTGACAACGCACCGGAAGAAAAAGAAAGAGGTATTACCATTAATACCGCTCACGTAGAATATGAAACTGCAAACCGTCACTACGCTCACGTTGACTGTCCGGGTCACGCCGACTATGTGAAAAACATGGTTACGGGTGCCGCTCAAATGGACGGCGCTATCATCGTAGTAGCTGCAACCGACGGTCCGATGCCTCAAACTCGCGAACACATCCTTTTGGCTCGTCAGGTAAACGTGCCGAAATTGGTTGTTTTCATGAATAAAGTGGACATCGTTGACGATCCCGAAATGTTGGAACTGGTAGAAATGGAAATGCGTGAATTGCTTTCGTTCTACGAATTTGATGGCGACAATACTCCGGTTATTCAAGGTTCTGCTTTGGGCGGATTGAACGGAGTTGCCGAATGGGAAGATAAAATTATGGAGTTGATGGATGCTGTGGATACTTGGATTCCGCTGCCTCCGCGCGATGTGGATAAACCTTTCTTGATGCCTGTCGAAGACGTATTCTCGATCACCGGTCGCGGTACCGTTGCTACGGGTCGTATCGAAACCGGTATCATCAAATCCGGCGAAGAAGTTCAGATCATCGGTTTGGGTGCGGAAGGTAAAAAATCGGTTGTTACCGGAGTTGAAATGTTCCGCAAGATTTTGGACGAAGGTCAAGCCGGCGATAACGTAGGTTTGTTGCTTCGCGGTATCGACAAAGACGAAGTAAAACGCGGTATGGTTATTACTCACCCGAACAAGGTGAAACCTTACACTACTTTCAAAGCTTCGATTTATGTATTGAAGAAAGAAGAAGGTGGCCGTCATACGCCGTTCCACAACAAATATCGTCCGCAATTCTATATCCGTACCTTGGACGTAACAGGTGAAATCACTTTACCGGAAGGAACCGAAATGGTAATGCCGGGTGATAACTTGGAAATTAAAGTGGATTTGATTTATCCGGTAGCTTGTTCCGAAGGTTTGCGTTTTGCTATCCGCGAAGGCGGTCGCACCGTTGGATCGGGTCAGATAACTGAAATCATAGAATAAAATTAAAAATTGAAAGTTGAAAATTGAAAACGACAACTTAATAGTTTTCAATTTTCAATTCTCAACTTTCAATTAAACACGGGTTTAGCTCAGTTGGTAGAGCGACGGTCTCCAAAACCGTAGGTCGAGAGTTCGAGCCTTTCAACCCGTGCAATAAATACACATCCCAATGAAAAAAAACTTTTTTCAAAAGATTAACGATTATTTCAAAGAATCGTATAACGAACTTGTACATAAGGTTTCTTGGCCTACTGTTCAAGAATTGTCAAGTAGCACGGTTATCGTCATGACCGCTTCCTTACTCATGGCCGCCGTGATATTTCTGATCGACTTGTGTTTTGAAAGCGCTGTTACATTCTTTTGCGATAAAATTTTCAGTTAAGCATTATGTCTGAAATTGAAAAAAAATTTTATGTTCTGCGCGCCGTCAACGGCAAGGAGAATAAAGTAAAAGAATATCTCGAAGCTGAAATTCGGAATAATAATTTGCAGGATTATATCACGCAAGTCATTATTCCCACCGAAAAAGTAGTTCAACAACGTAACGGAAAGAGAGTAATGAAAGAAAAGGCTTATCTTCCCGGGTATATCATTATTGAAGCTGTCTTAGTTGGTGAAGTCGTCCATTTCTTGAAAAACGTCAATTATATCATCGGATTCCTCGGAGGAAACGAACCTGTTCCCTTGCGGTCGTCGGAAGTAAAACGAATACTCGGTACGGTCGATGCCTTGCAGGAACAGAGCGAAGAATACGACATCCGGTTTATGATTGGCGAAACCGTGAAAGTAAATTTTGGTCCGTTCGCCGGCTTCCATGGCGAAATCGAAGAAATCGATTCGGACAAAAAGAAACTGAAGGTGATGGTTAAGATTTTCGGTCGCAAGACTCCCCTTGAATTAGGGTATATGCAAGTGGAAAAAGAATAGTACGAACGGGTTACGCTTTTCGTCGTTTTTTGTTATAGGATGTTTTATACAAACTAAATTTTATTAACAATGGCTAAAGAGATTGCTGGACAGCTAAAATTACAGATTAAAGGAGGAGCAGCAAACCCTTCTCCCCCCGTCGGACCTGCTTTAGGTTCCAAGGGTATCAATATAATGGAGTTTTGCAAGCAATTTAATGCCAGAACCCAAGACAAGGCGGGTAAGGTATTACCTGTTGTAATTACTTACTACGCCGACAAGTCGTTTGATTTTGTCGTAAAAAATCCGCCGGTAGCGATCCAATTATTGGAAGCTTCCAAACTGAAAAGCGGATCGGCTGAGCCTAATCGCAAAAAGGTTGCTGAAGTTACCTGGGATCAGGTAAAGGCAATCGCTGAAGATAAAATGGGCGACTTAAACTGTTTCACGCTCGAATCTGCACTCAAAATGGTGGCAGGAACGGCGAGAAGTATGGGTATAACTGTAAAAGGGGCATTTCCCGGTAATAATTAAAAAACTTCAATAGAGAAATGAGTAAACTTACAAAAAAACAAAAGTTGGCTTTAAGCAAAGTTGAAGCAGGGAAATCATACACATTGAAAGCTGCGTCGGCTCTGGTTAAGGAAATTTCCTTGACTAAATTCGATGCTTCGGTGGACATTGACGTCCGCCTCGGTGTTGACCCCCGTAAAGCTAACCAAATGGTGAGAGGCGTGGTTTCATTGCCTCATGGAACAGGTAAGCAAGTTAGGGTTCTCGTATTATGTAATCCCGATCAGGAAGCTGCCGCGAAAGAAGCAGGCGCCGACTATGTGGGACTGGACGAATATATCGAAAAGATCAAAGGAGGTTGGACAGATATCGACGTGATCATCACTCAACCAGCTATCATGGGTAAAATCGGAGCTTTAGGTAGAGTGTTAGGTCCGCGCGGCTTGATGCCGAACCCGAAAAGCGGTACGGTGACCAATGACGTAGCGACTGCCGTGAAAGAAGTAAAACAAGGTAAAATCGACTTCAAAGTGGATAAAGCCGGAATTGTACATACTTCCATCGGTAAAGCGTCGTTTGCTCCCGATCAGATTCGTGAAAACGCCAAGGAATTTGTGGCTACGCTCAACAAGTTGAAACCGACAGCTGCAAAGGGTACATACATTAAGAGTATTTATCTTTCGAGTACAATGAGTCCGGGTATTAAAATCGACCCCAAATCAGTGGATGAAAATTAAAATGATTGAATTATGAGAAAGGAAGATAAAGCTGCTGTTATTCAACAGATTACTGCTACCATAGGTCAATACACTCACTTTTATCTGACGGATATTGCCACATTGAATGCGGCAAAAACCAGCAATTTGAGAAGAGAGTGCAGTAAACAGGAAATTAAATTAGTTGTTGTAAAAAACACCTTATTTAAGAAAGCATTAGAACAAATCGAAGGCGATTATTCCGCATTGGATCCCGCATTGAAAGGAAATACGGCCGTTATGTTTTCAAATAACGCCAATTCTCCCGCCAAATTAATCAAGTCATTTGCCAAAGGGACGGACATTCCGAAACTGAAAGCCGCTTACGTTCAAGAAGGATTCTACATTGGAGCCGAAAACTTGGAAATGCTTATTGCTATCAAGAGTAAAAATGAACTTATCGGCGATGTTATTGCTTTGTTGCAATCGCCCGCCAAGAATGTTATTTCTGCTCTTCAATCGGGTGGGCAAACCATCCACGGAGTTTTGAAAACTCTGGCTGAGAGAGGTTAATAATTTCTGTCATGGCGGACCTGATCCGCCATCCCCCGAAATTTGCAGGGGATTGCGGGTCAAGCCCGCAATGACAAACGAGAACAAATTTTATAAACAAACAATTAAAATTATAAAACAATGGCAGATTTAAAAGCTTTTGCTGAACAATTAGTAAACTTAACAGTAAAGGAAGTCAACGAATTAGCTGAGATTCTTAAATCAGAATATGGTATCGAACCTGCTGCTGCAGCTGTTGCTGTTGCCGCCGGTCCTGCTGCCGGTCCTGCTGAAGCAGTGGAAGAAAAAACTTCTTTCGATGTTATCTTGAAGGGCGCAGGCGCCAACAAATTGGCTATCGTTAAATTAGTGAAAGAATTAACGGGCCTTGGCTTGAAAGAAGCCAAAGATATCGTTGACAGCGCACCCTCTCCTCTCAAGGAAGGCGTAGCTAAAGACGAAGCTGAAGCGTTGAAGAAATCTTTAGAAGAAGCAGGAGCAGAAGTTGAACTTAAATAACTGTTCCTATAATTAGGCTTTTGGTTAAGAACCTTCTTCGGAAGGCTCTTAACCTTTTTGTGTTATCATAATAATAAGTTCCCAAATTCCGCAATAAATGGCTTTATCTAATAATAATCAAAGAATTAATTTCGCTTCCATTAAAAATCCGTACATGTATCCGGATTTTCTCGAAGTGCAACTGAAGTCGTTTCAAGACTTCCTCCAATTGGATACACCTCCCGAAAAGAGAAAAAATGAGGGATTGTTTAAGGTGTTCGCCGAAAATTTTCCGATCGCAGATACCCGGAATAATTTCGTTCTCGAGTTTTTAGATTATTATATCGACCCACCGCGCTACATGATAGAAGAATGTATAGAGCGGGGATTGACGTATAGTGTTCCTCTGAAAGCTAAACTGAAGCTGTATTGTACCGACCCCGATCACGAAGACTTCGATACGGTGGTTCAAGATGTGTATTTGGGGCCAATTCCTTATATGACCGAACGGGGAACGTTTGTCATTAATGGCGCCGAACGCGTAGTGGTTTCGCAATTGCACCGCTCGCCGGGCGTTTTTTTCGGACAAAGCATCCATTCCAACGGAACTAAATTGTATTCGGCGCGGATCATTCCTTTCAAAGGTTCGTGGATCGAATTTGCTACCGATATCAACAGCGTGATGTACGCTTATATCGATCGCAAAAAGAAATTGCCGGTGACGACTCTTTTGCGCGCTATCGGTTTTGAAAGTGATAAAGATATTTTGGAGATATTCAATCTTGCCGAAGAAATCAAGGTGAATAAAACCAACCTCACCAAGTCGATCGGTCGTAAATTGGCTGCTCGCGTACTGAAATCGTGGGTAGAAGATTTCGTCGATGAAGATACCGGCGAAGTAGTTTCCATCGAACGAAACGAAGTGTTGATCGACCGTGAAGTGGTGCTTGAACAACAACATATTGCCGAGATTTTGGATTCGGGCGTGCAAACCGTTTTGTTGCACCGCGAAGATCAAAATCTTTCCGACTACGTGATTATTTACAATACCTTGCAGAAAGACCCCAGCAACTCGGAACGCGACGCTGTAGTTTATATCTACCGGCAGTTGCGGAATGCCGATCCTGCCGACGACGCCAGCGCAAGGGAAGTGATTCAAAACTTATTTTTCTCGGATAAACGCTATGATTTGGGCGAAGTTGGTCGCTACCGGATCAATAAAAAATTGAACCTTTCGACAGGCATGGACGTGAAAGTGCTGACCAAAGAAGATATTATCGAGATTATCAAGTATTTGATCGAATTGACTAATTCAAAAGCCAATGTGGACGACATCGACCATTTGAGTAACCGTCGTGTCCGTACCGTTGGCGAGCAATTATACAACCAGTTCGGGATCGGATTGGCGCGTATGGCGCGCACCATCCGCGAACGTATGAATGTGCGCGATACTGAAGTATGTACGCCACTTGATTTGATCAATGCGAAAACTATTTCGTCGGTCGTCAATTCGTTCTTCGGGACGAATGCGCTGTCGCAATTTATGGATCAAACCAATCCGTTGGCCGAGATCACGCACAAACGCCGTCTGTCGGCCTTAGGCCCCGGCGGTTTGTCGCGCGAACGCGCCGGTTTTGAAGTGCGCGACGTGCATTATACGCACTACGGACGTTTGTGTCCGATTGAAACGCCGGAAGGACCTAATATCGGTTTGATTTCCTCGTTGTGCGTTTATGCCAAAATTGATGATTTAGGATTTATTGAAACTCCTTATCGTAAAGTACATAACAAAACGGTGGAATTAGGCGAAGAAGGAATTGTTTTTATGACGGCCGAAGAGGAAGAAGGCAAAATCATTGCCCAAGGAAATGCTCCTTTGAACGATGACGGCTCTTTCATCCGCAACCGTGTGAAATCTCGTCAAGATGCAGATTATCCTGTAGTTGCTCCGGAAGAAGTCGAATTGATGGACGTTTCGCCCACACAAATCGCTTCGATTGCCGCTTCCTTGATTCCATTCTTGGAACACGACGATGCCAACCGCGCATTGATGGGATCGAACATGATGCGGCAAGCCGTGCCTCTGTTGCGCCCCGAATCGCCGATTGTCGGTACCGGAATCGAAGGTCAGTTGATCCAGGATTCTCGTACTCAGATTATTGCGGAAAGTTCCGGTACAGTTGTTTTTGTTGATTCTACACGGATTGATGTTGATTACGACCGCACGGAAGATGAAAATTTTATCAGCTTCGATTCGTCGGTTAAATCATATTCGATTCCTAAATTCCGGAAAACCAACCAGAACACGACGGTCGATCTGCATCCGATCATCAGCAAGGGCGATCGCGTAACGAAAGGTCAGATGCTGACCGAAGGTTATTCGACGGAAAAAGGTGAATTGGCTTTGGGTAAAAACCTGAAAGTCGCTTTCATGCCTTGGAAAGGTTACAATTTTGAGGATGCTATTGTGATTAGCGAACGCGTGGTGCGGGAAGATATTTTCACTTCTGTCCACGTAGATGAATATGTTTTGGAAGTGCGCGAAACCAAACGCGGAGTGGAAGAATTAACGTCTGATATTCCGAATGTTAGTGAAGATGCTACCAAAGATTTGGACGAAAACGGAATCATCCGCATCGGTGCTCGCGTAGAACCGGGCGATATTCTGATTGGTAAAATTACGCCGAAAGGCGAATCTGACCCTTCGCCGGAAGAAAAATTATTGCGCGCCATCTTCGGTGAAAAAGCCGGCGACGTGAAAGACGCTTCCTTGAAAGCTTCGCCTTCGTTGCGCGGCGTGGTCATCGGCCACAACTTGTTCTCCAAAGCGGCGAAGAAAAAGAAAACCCGCTTGAGTGATAAAGCGCGGCTTCCGCAATTGGATGATGAGTTCGATAAGAAAATAAGCGACTTGAAAGAAATACTTATCGACAAACTTTTAACGCTGACCGAAGGAAAAGTTTCGCAAGGCGTAAAAGATTTCATGAATGTGGAAGTAGTTCCGAAAGGAGCCAAATTCACTATCGAAGCGCTTAATAAAATTGATTATAGTGCGGTGCAAGTCAGCAAATGGACGGTCGATCCGGGAAAAAATGTACTGATTCGCGACGTGATCGTCAATTATCTGAAGAAATACAAAGAACTGGATGCCGAATTAAAACGAAAAAAATTCGACTATACAATTGGCGATGAGCTGCCTACGGGAATTGTTCAAATGGCGAAAGTATATATTGCTAAAAAACGCAAATTGCAGGTCGGCGACAAGATGGCCGGCCGTCACGGAAACAAAGGTATCGTTTCGCGGATCGTGCGCGACGAAGATATGCCTTTCTTGGACGACGGTACGATTGTCGATATTGTATTGAATCCGTTGGGTGTGCCCTCGCGTATGAACTTGGGACAGATCTTTGAAACGGTGTTGGGTTGGGCTGGTAAAAACTTGGGCGTGAAATTCGCGACCCCAATTTTCGACGGCGCTTCTTTAGACGATTTGAACGAATGGACAGATAAAGCCGGCGTTCCGCGTGCAGGAAAAACTTACCTGTACGACGGTGGAACCGGCGAACGCTTCGACCAACCGGCAACAGTAGGCGTGATCTACATGTTGAAACTCGGTCACATGGTCGATGACAAAATGCACGCTCGTTCGATCGGCCCGTACTCCTTGATTACGCAACAGCCTTTGGGCGGTAAAGCGCAATTCGGAGGACAGCGTTTCGGAGAAATGGAAGTTTGGGCTTTGGAAGCTTTCGGCGCATCGTTTATTCTGCAAGAGATACTTACGATCAAATCGGATGATGTACTCGGACGTGCAAAGGCTTACGAAGCCATTGTGAAAGGCGACCCGATGCCGGTGCCGGGCATTCCCGAATCGTTGAATGTATTGTTGCACGAAATGAAAGGTTTGGCTTTGAATATCACATTAGAATAATTAATAAATTGAAAATGGAAAATTGAAAGTTGAAAATGACAACTTTTAACTTTCAATTTTCCATTTTCAACTTTCAATTCAAAAATTATGGCTTTTAGAAAAGAAAATAAAACAAGAAATAGTTTTTCCAAGATCTCCATTGGTTTGTCTTCTCCTGATGAGATTCTGGCTCAATCCAGCGGAGAAGTATTGAAGCCGGAAACCATCAATTACCGCACTTACAAGCCGGAACGCGACGGTTTGTTCTGTGAACGTATTTTTGGCCCGGTTAAAGATTATGAATGCCATTGTGGAAAATACAAACGCATTCGCTATAAGGGAATTGTGTGCGACCGCTGCGGAGTGGAGGTCACCGAGAAAAAAGTTCGCCGCGAACGGATGGGACACATCAGTCTGGTCGTTCCCGTGGCGCACATCTGGTATTTCCGGTCGTTGCCGAACAAAGTAGGATACTTGTTGGGCTTGCCGACCAAAAAATTGGATTCGGTCATTTATTATGAGCGCTACGTGGTAATTCAACCGGGAATTGTCGAAGATCGAGCAATTTACGATTTGCTGTCGGAAGAAGAATACTTGGATATCCTCGATGCGCTTCCCAAAGACAATCAACAATTGGAAGACAGCAATCCTAACAAATTCATCGCTAAAATGGGAGCGGAAGCAATTTACGATTTACTTTCCCGTTTGGATTTGGATGCATTGTCTTACGACTTACGCCACAAAGCAGGCAGCGATGCTTCGCAACAACGGAAAGCTGAGGCGCTGAAACGGTTGCAAGTCGTAGAATCGTTCCGTATCTCGAAAGGAAAGAACCGTCCGGAATGGATGATTATCAAAATCGTTCCGGTTATTCCGCCCGAATTGCGTCCTTTGGTGCCTTTAGACGGCGGCCGTTTCGCCACTTCCGACTTAAACGATTTGTATCGTCGCGTGATTATCCGCAACAACCGGCTGAAACGCTTGATCGATATTAAAGCGCCCGAAGTGATTTTGCGTAACGAAAAACGCATGCTTCAGGAATCGGTAGATTCGTTGTTCGATAACTCTCGCAAATCGAGTGCGGTTAAAACCGATGCCAACCGTCCGCTGAAATCCTTGTCCGACAGTTTGAAAGGTAAACAAGGACGTTTTCGTCAAAACTTATTGGGTAAACGTGTGGACTATTCCGCCCGTTCGGTCATCGTTGTTGGACCCGAATTGAAAATGCACGAATGCGGTATTCCGAAAGGAATGGCTGCCGAACTTTATAAGCCGTTTATTATCCGTAAATTAATTGATCGTGGTATCGTTAAAACGGTGAAATCGGCCAAGAAAATTGTCGATCGCAAAGAAGCTGTCGTTTGGGACGTGCTGGAATATGTGATGAAAGGGCATCCGGTACTTTTGAACCGCGCTCCGACTTTGCACCGCTTGGGTATTCAGGCATTTCAGCCGAAACTGATTGAAGGAAAGGCAATTCAGTTGCATCCTTTGGCTTGTACGGCGTTCAATGCCGACTTCGACGGCGACCAGATGGCTGTGCATCTTCCGCTTGGAAATGAAGCGATTCTGGAAGCGCAAATGTTGATGCTGGCTTCTCACAATATTTTGAATCCGGCCAACGGCGCGCCGATTACCGTACCTTCGCAGGACATGGTGTTGGGATTGTTTTATATTACTCGCTTGCGTAAAGGCGCGAAAGGCGAAGGTCTTACTTTCTACGGACCTGAAGAGGCTGTTATCGCTTATAATGAAAGAGTTGTGGATATTCACACGAAAGTGAAAGTGCTCGTGGATGATATCGACGAAAACGGAGCGCCGGTGAACGTGCTGCGCGAAACTTCCGTCGGCCGTATCATGGTCAACGAGTTCGTACCGAAAGAAGTAGGTTTCGTAAATGAAGAATTATCCAAAAAATCCTTGCGTGACATCATTGGTAAAGTCATCAAAACATGTGGAGTTGCCCGCACCGCCCAATTTTTGGACGATATTAAGAATTTGGGTTACAACATGGCTTACCGCGGCGGCTTGTCGTTCAACTTGGATAACGTAATTATCCCGAAAGAAAAAGAAGAACTGGTAAACAAAGGTTACGAGGAAGTTGAGGAGATTTTGAATACCTACAACATGGGATTCATTACTTATAACGAACGTTACAATAAAATCATCGATATTTGGACGACAGTCAACAATAATTTGTCGAAAATCCTGATCAAGCAATTGCACGAAGACGACCAAGGGTTCAATCCGGTTTGTATGATGCTGGAGTCGGGCGCGCGCGGTTCGAATGCGCAGATCAGCCAGTTGTCCGGTATGCGCGGATTGATGGCGAAACCGCAGAAAAGCGGCGCGGAAGGCGGGCAAATCATTGAAAACCCGATCTTGTCGAACTTCAAGGAAGGCTTGTCGGTGCTGGAATATTTTATTTCTACGCACGGTGCACGTAAAGGTTTGGCTGATACTGCTTTGAAGACTGCCGATGCCGGTTATCTGACTCGTCGTTTGGTGGACGTTTCGCACGATGTAATAATTAATGAGGAAGACTGCGGCACCTTGCGCGGCTTGGTAGCTACGGAGTTGAAAAACAACGAAGACGTGGTTGCCTCTCTCTACGAACGTATTTTGGGACGGACTTCCGTACACGATATTTATCATCCGGTTAGCGGAGAATTGCTGGTTTCGTCCGGCGATGAAATCACAGAAGACGTGGCCGAAAAAATCCAAAATTCACCGATCGAACGCGTAGAAATCCGTTCGGTATTGACTTGTGAATCGAAAAAAGGCGTTTGCTCCAAGTGCTATGGACGCAATCTGGCGACCGGCCGCATGGTGCAAAAAGGCGAGGCTGTTGGCGTAATTGCCGCTCAGTCTATCGGCGAGCCGGGAACGCAGTTGACTTTGCGTACATTCCACGTGGGAGGTATCGCTTCGAACATTGCAACGGAAAGCAAGCTTGTTTCGAAAAACGACGGTATCTTGGAAATTGACGAGTTGCGCACGATCGATGCGGTTGACGAAACCGGAAAAGCTTACCGGATCGTGATCAGCCGTCTTTCCGAATTACGTATTGTTGATCCGTATACAAATATCGTTTTATCGACACACAATATCCCTTATGCTTCCAAATTGTATTACAAGAGCGGAGATAAAATTCGCAAAGGCGATATGATTATTGAATGGGATCCGTTCAATGCCGTGATTGTTTCGGAATATTCGGGTAAGATCAATTTTGAACATCTGCTCGAAAACGTGACCTATAAAGTAGAATACGACGAAGTTTCCGGTTTGAAGGAAAAGATTATCATCGAATCGCGCGATAGAACGAAACTTCCTGCCGCTCAGATTGTTGATAAAGGTGGCGAAGTATTGAAAACATACAACTTGCCTTTGGGCGCGCACGTAATCAAGGAAAACGGCGATACCATCAAATTGGGCGATGTGCTGGTGAAAATTCCTCGTGCGGTGGGTAAAACCGGCGATATTACCGGAGGTCTTCCGCGTGTTACCGAATTGTTCGAGGCTCGCAATCCATCCAATCCGGCAGTCGTTTCCGAAATCGACGGCGAAATCTCATTCGGCAAGATCAAACGCGGAAATCGTGAAGTGATTGTCACTTCCAAATCAGGCGATTACAAAACCTATTTGGTACCGCTTTCCAAACAAATTTTGGTTCAGGAAAACGACTATGTACGGGCGGGAACTCCGCTTTCCGATGGCGCTATTACGCCTTCCGATATTTTGGCGATCAGCGGGCCGACAGCGGTTCAGGAATACATTGTCAACGAAGTACAAGACGTTTACCGCTTACAAGGTGTGAAGATCAACGACAAGCATTTTGAAGTAATTGTTCGCCAGATGATGCGTAAAGTCGAAATCGTCGATCCGGGCGATACCCGTTTCTTGGAACAACAATTGGTTGACAAGCACGAAGTAATGGAAGAAAACGACCGGATTTGGGGCAAGAAAGTGGTGATTGAAGGCGGTGATTCTCCGAATTTGAAAGCGGGTCAGATCGTGACGGCTCGCAAGCTCCGCGATGAAAATTCCGCTTTGAAACGCCGCGACTTGAAATTGGTTGAAGTGCGCGATGCGGTTCCGGCAACGGCCAATCAGGTGTTGCAAGGAATTACGCGGGCGGCTCTGCAAACCACCAGCTTCATGTCGGCCGCTTCTTTCCAGGAAACGACTAAAGTCTTGAATGAAGCCGCGATCAACGGCAAAGTTGATCGACTCGAAGGCATGAAGGAAAATGTGATCTGCGGTCACTTGATCCCTGCCGGCACCGGCTTGAAAGAGTACGAAAAATTAATTGTCAGCAGCAAGGAGGATTTTGAGAAAATACAAAATACTGCCATTCGCTCGCGAACATTTGAAATGGTCTAAACTTTTTGAAAATACTAAAGTGAAGTAGGGTTGATTTTGGAAATCAACCCTACTTTTTTTTAAGGGCGAAAAGTCTTTTGTCGCAAGAGCCTTCGCTAATCTTGAGGCTTTTAATATTTTATTAACTCACGTTATTTTAGGAATTCGATTCCAAATACTTTTCCGAAATCAGTTTCACCAGATTTTCGATGTTTTTACTTTGTTGTTCGCCGGTTTCCGCCATCTTTTCGATGGTGCGGCTGTTGATTTTAATTACTTCGGAAAGATTATAAATGGTTTTATTTGCTTGAAGATCGTCCACCCGGACGACATAAGCTTCGGAATGTTCTTCTGCCATATTAGCATGCTTTTTCAGAATCAATTCGTTGACTTCAATATCTAAAAATTCTGCAATTTGTTCCAGTTTCCGGATCGAGATATTGGAATTGCGAAGTGTTCGGTTGATACTGTTTTCCTTGATTCCTAAACGTTGAGCCAAGTCACGTTTGGTCTTCTTTTGTTCCTTCAGTAATCGTTCGATAATATTCTTTTGTAGTTCAGACATATAACCAAATTATGCAAAATAAGTATAGTAAAAATAGCCTTTTATTCTAAAAATGTTATATATTTGCATTTTATGCGCAACTTTATTGTTTGAAATGTGTAATTGTATTCTGCATTTCCTCCAAAGTAAGCATCAAATATAAAGAAAAATATTGATACAATTAACTAAACACCTCGATTTTATGGATGAATTGGGATTAATCAGGTACAGAAAATCCTTGGAGCAACGATTTGGCGACGTACGCAAAGCTTGCGAACGAGCCGGCGTTTCTCCTGCAGTTTTGCAATCGGCCTTGAAAAAAAATTTAATCGACGATTTAACTGATAAAGAGTTACGGGTTATAGACGCTTTTACCGCTATTCTGGATGAGAGAAAATCCAAAAAAGCGGCATTAAAACGCGTAATTCAATATTAACCTAAGATACTTAACAAGATACCTGCCGCTACGGCCGAACCGATCACTCCGGCTACATTAGGCCCCATCGCGTGCATCAGCAAGAAATTTCCGGGATTGGCTTCTTGCCCAACGACTTGGGAAACACGCGCGGCCATCGGAACGGCAGAAACTCCGGCCGAACCGATCAGCGGATTAATCTTTTCTTTGCTAAACAAATTCATGAATTTAGCCAGCAAAACGCCGCCGGCAGTGCCCAAACTGAAAGCGACTACGCCCATGAGCAAGATTTTTAAAGTACTGACATTTAAGAAGTTTCCTGCAGTAGCAGTCGCTCCGACGGAAAGTCCCAGAAAGATGGTCACGATATTCATTAATTCATTTTGTACGGTTTTGCTTAAGCGTTCCACTACACCGCTTTCGCGCATTAAATTGCCGAGCATCAAGCAACTAATTAATGGTGCAGCATCGTGCAGCAAGAGCGAAACGATGATCGTTACGGCAATCGGGAAAATAATTCGTTCGGTGCGGGAAACCGTCCGGAGTTGTTTCATCTCGATGTTACGCTCCTTTTTCGTTGTGAGCGCTTTCATGATAGGCGGCTGAATCACAGGAACCAAAGCCATGTAGGAATAAGCGGCGACGGCGATTGGTCCTAATAAATGCGGAGCTAATTTTGAAGTAAGAAAGATGGCGGTCGGGCCGTCGGCGCCTCCGATGATGCCGATGGAAGCGGCTTCATTCGGTAAAAACCCCAAGGCAATAGCGCCTAAATAAGTTGCAAAAATTCCTAATTGCGCGGCGGCTCCCAGCAACAAACTTTTCGGATTGGCCAAGAGCGGACCGAAATCAGTCATCGCGCCTACACCCACGAAAATCAAACAAGGATAAATGCCTAATTTAACGCCTAAATACAAGAAATCGAGCAATCCTGCGCCGTTGGCAAATTCCTGCCAATGTATGTGTCCGTCGGCAAAGAGTTCGGGTGTGAAAAGTCCGCCCAAAGGCAAATTGCTGATAATCATACCGAAAGCGATCGGGAGCAGCAAAAGCGGCTCAAACTTCTTAACAATAGCGAGATACAACAAAAAGCAACCGATAGCAATCATGAGTAAATAGCCCCAATTTCCAGCTAAATGGGCGATTCCGGTATCTTGGACAAATTTCAATAAACTGTCCCCAATATGAAGTGATTCTTCCATTCTAATCTACTTTTTAGTTTGGTGTAAAATTATTCAAAATCGACTAAAGTATTACCTTGCAATACATTGTCGCCTACTTTAACATGAATTGTCTTGATTGTACCGTCGCGGTGGGCAAGGATATTATTTTCCATTTTCATGGATTCCATGATCAATAAAACGGCGCCTTTTTTGACTTCCTGACCGGCGGCGACTTCGATTTTCAAGATATTTCCCGGAATAGGCGCTTGGATAGACGATGCTCCTCCGGTCGATGCAGGTTCCGGCTTCGGAAACGAAGATGCTGCGAGCGATTTCGGCAAGACTGCAGGTTTGGATACTTTCTTTGTTTCTCCTTCTATTTCAACTAAAATCGTTTTGCCGTTCACGCTGACTTCTGCAGTATTTGCTTCTTTTTCTTCAATAACCACTTCATAAGTTTTTCCGGCTATTTTCAATTGGAATGATTTCATATTTATTTATTTTTTGTCGTTAAAAATCACATCCCAGTGTTGGGAAATTTCATGTTCCAAGACGAATAGGGCTTATGACGAATAGTCAACAAGCAACTTTCCTGATCGTGTACGTCTGCTTGGTACAAATAGATAGCCAATGCGACAGCGGCTCGTTCTTCTTCCGATAGTTCTTCCCGGTTGGAAACGTTTTGTCGGGTAGAAGCGGGATTTTCCGGTTTTTGCTCTTTTTCCCGGAAAATTATGCTGAAAAGTTTCAATATGCCGACCAACAAAATCAAGACTGCGAAAACGATTAATAATCCTAATCCGGTTATTATCAGCGCATTCGACCAATTGATTGCTAAAAGTGCCATTCTGATTTTATTTTTAAGTTTTGTTATTCAACTAATGCTGTGGCTTGTTTAAGCCAGCTATTTTCTTCGATGGAAAGAAACGGAGAGAGTAATTGATAAACCTTTTGATGATAATGATTTAACCAATCTTTCTCTTCCGGATTCAGTAATTTTGTATCTATTAATTTTGTGTCGATCGGGCACAAAGTGAGTGTTTCAAACGCATAAAACTCGCCGAATTTCGTAGTTTGATCGGGAACGGTGAGTAACAAATTTTCGATACGGATGCCGTAAGCGCCGGCGCGATACAAGCCCGGCTCGTTGGACGTGACCATACCCGGCTGCAGTTCTGTCGGGTTGTGTTCCATACGGATACTTTGCGGCCCCTCGTGCACGTTGAGGAAATGTCCCACGCCGTGGCCGGTGCCGTGCAAGTAATTCGTCCCGTTTTTCCACAAGAATTGTCGAGCTAAGACATCCAACTGAATGCCTTTTGTGCCTTTGGGAAAACGGGCGGAAGCCAAAGCGATGTGCCCTTTTAAAACATGGGTGTAATCGGTTTTCATCGCGTCCGAAACGGGGCCGGCGGCGATTGTGCGGGTAATGTCGGTCGTTCCGTCGAGGTATTGCGCGCCCGAATCGATCAGTAAAATACCTTGGGGTTGAATTACGGCATTGCTTTCCTGCGTTGCGCCGTAATGAACGATTGCACCGTGTTCGGCATAACCGGCGATGGTTTCAAAACTTTCACCGGCATACTGTTTTTGTTCGCTCCGGTATTCTCGAAGCTTCGTGCTAATATCTAATTCTGTAACCGTTTCACCGGCAGCCAACGCGTTTTCGAGCCAACGATGAAATTTAACCAAGGCCACGCCATCGCGTTGCATCGCCTGGCGGATGCCGGCTATTTCGGTTTCATTTTTAATGCTTTTCAGTTGATCGGCCGGGTGCACATCGGTTTCGATGCAAGCCGTTTGGGGATTGATGGCTTCGTAAAGTTGGTAATTCAGTTTGGCCGGCGTAATCAGCAGAGAAGTTTCGGCAGAAGTCGTCTTTTGTCGAACGTAATCTACAATTGTAGAATAATCAGCTATTTGAATTCCTTGCTTCTGCAAATTATCCGAAACTTCTTTCGTAATTTTTTCCGAAGAAATAAACAAAACCGCTTCATTTTCGGAAATTATGGCGTAGCAAACGGCCGTTGGGTTGTATTCCACATCGTTGCCACGTAAATTGAAGAGCCATGCGACCGTATCCAAAGTGGCGATTATCGTGAGGTTTGCTCCTTTTTCGCGCATCGCCAGCCGTGTTTGCTCGATTTTCGCTTGCGCCGAAAGTCCCGTCAATGTTTCGGGCAGCAGATAGACCGGATGTTTCGGAATTTCCGGACGATTTTTCCACAATATATTATAGGGAGCGAAATCGGTACGAATGTGAATCTGGTGTTTTTCAAAAAAACGAATCCAATCCAAAACTTCCGAAGCCGGGAAAACGGCGCCTTCGATGCCGATGCAATCGCCGGTAGATAATTGGCCGGCCAACCATTCGCGAGAAGTCGGCGTTCCGGGCATTCCCATCTTGAACAGGTCGATGCCAGAGTCTTGCAATTGCTCGGTGGCTTGCAGAAAATAACGTGAATCGGTCCACAAACCGGCTTGACCGGCAGTAATTACAATCGTTCCGGCCGAACCGGTGAATCCGGAAATCCATTCCCGTGTTTTCCAATGAGCGGGCGTATATTCGCTG
>JAISKG010000156.1 GCA_031261015.1 Dysgonamonadaceae bacterium
CAATTGCCTAAGCAGGAATGGTTGGATTACGTGACGACGGCCAAGGCCAAGACAAAAATCGAATCTTTCCTGAAAAAACAGAAAATTGAGGAAACCAAAAAAGGCGAAGCCCTGTTTTACGAAAGTCTTCGGAAAGAAGAAATTGAACCCGGCATCCAAGTGCTGGATAAATTAGTCGCTTTTTACGGTTATTCCAAAAAAGAAGAACTATTTCACGCTATCTTCACAGGACAAGTCGAATTGCCCGAACATCTAAAAAAAATCCTGAAGGAAAAATCGGAAAATTTTTTCCTGCGCCAGATGAAAAGAACTTTCGATATTGTCGGAAATTTAGCTACCGCCGGAAATAAAGAAGCTCCGGCTCCCGTTTTTCCCGAAATCGACCGGAAAAAAACGTACATTCTGACCGAAGAAGAATTCCAGAAAAATTACGTTGTGGACAGTTGCTGCAATCCTATTCCGGGCGACGAAGTGCTGGGCTATATTCAGGACGATGGTCGCATCCAAGTGCACAAACGCTCATGTCCCAAAGCTTTAAAACTGAAAACTTATTTCGGAAACCGTATTATTTCCTGCGAATGGGCGAGCAACAAAACTTTCTCTTTCCCTGTATCGATCGAAGTGAAAGGCATCGACCGCATGGGAATGCTGAAAGACATCGTGCAAGTAATTACCGACGATTTATCGGTCAATATGCGTAAATTGCTGATCGAATCGAAAGACGAATTTTTTGAAGGGCAAATTGTGGTGGCGGTGCACGACGTCAATGATGTGAACAAGCTCGTCAGCCGCTTGCAGAAAATCAAAGGATTAAAAAGTGTGACGCGGATCGACGCTTAAGCTTTGTACTCTTTTTCCATCTCGTCAAATTCCATTTTTAAGCCCATCAAGTCTTCGCGAATGTGCTGCAAATACGAAACTATTTTTTCGGTTTGGACGACGGTTTCCTTGTTTTCTTTGAGTTTCTTTTTGGCTCCGTCTAAAGTTAAACCTTTCTCTTTCACCAAGTAGTGCACCAAGCGAATCGCTTCGATGTCGGCTTGAGAATATTGCCGCGTGCCTTTAGCCGTTTTCGACGGACAAATCGAATCAAACTCCTTCTCCCAGTAGCGCAGTAGCGACTGGTTGACTCCAAAGTGGTCGGACACCTCTTTGATGGAATAGAATACTTTTTCCTGTTTAAACGGTTTCATATCAGCCGACAAATTTACATGATTTTTTTTAATTTACCGACTTCATTTTTAAAAATAAAAATTTGTATTGTTATTTAAATTTTATTTTTACCTTTGCACGTTTTTATTACGTTTTATCAAACATAACGGATACTTAATCTTTACGGGATCAGATGATGTTAACTAATAGCCTACGAAAAAGCGCTGTGTTCTTTTTGGCGTGTTTTTCTTTTACACAAATGTATGCCCAAGCGCCGGCAGTCAAGCCGTTTCGGAATACTACGCCGGTTTGGACATTGAGTACCAATCTGTTGTATGATGCGACAACAAGTATGAATTTGGGTACGGAGTTTAAATTAGCAGATCAATGGACACTCAAACTTCCGGTGACTTACAATCCGTGGAAGTTCAGCGACAACCAAAAGTTCAAGTTTGTCTTGGTGCAACCGGAAGTGCGGTATTGGCTGTGCGAGCCGTTCAGTGGCCACTTTTTCGGATTGCACGGGCATTATTCCTTCTTTAATGTAGGCGCCGTGGGCAGTGATTACATGAAACAGTATCGCTTTCAGGGAAATCTTTATGGCGGCGGACTGACCTACGGTTATTCTTTTTACCTGGCTCCGCGCTGGAGTTTGGAAGCTTCGATCGGCGTGGGTTATGCGCGTATCGAATACGACCAATACCAATGTCAAACCTGCGGCGATTTTGTGCAGACCGACAACGAAAATTATATCGGTCCTACGCAAGCCGGTATCTCTTTAATTTATATTCTTAAATAAGTCAATCGTATGAAAAAGCTTTTTTATATTTTCCCGGCGATCCTTTTCTTCTTCACTTACTCGAACGGATTTTGCCAGAATAATTTGCGTAATCATATCCAAGTGCAAAACGCACGGAAGCAATTGACGAAAGATCAATTGGAAATCGCTTTCGACCTTGTATTGAAAGGTGTGGAAATTTCGGCTGATAACCAGTTGGTCGTATCGCCTGTGTTGAGAAATTCCGCCGGACAGGATTTTCGCTTGCCCGAAATCATCGTCAACGGTTCGCGGCGGCACAATTTATACAAACGGTCGCTTCATTTGAACGCCAACACACAAGATAATGTCTATCGCGTGTCGAAAGCCGAAGCGAAAACAGTCTATGAAACCATTCCTTATTCCGTTCATATTGAACCGGATGTAGCTTTAGGTAATGCCTCGTTGTACCTGATCGCCGATTTGTGTGGATGCGGCGGTTCCGAAAAAGATCATTACGAAAAGTTAGTAGCCGAGCAATTCCTGCAATTCGATTGCTTCGATTATATTCCTTCGGTGAATTTCGTTACGCCCGCCAAAGAGAAAGTGAAGGCGCGCGAAAAAATAGGAGAGGCCTTTTTGGTTTTTGAACAAGCCAAATGGAATATTTTACCGAATTTATTCAACAATCGCGCCGAATTGGCCAAGATCGACGAAAGCATGCAATACGTGAAAGAGGAGCCTACGGCCGAGATCACCGGCATCACGATTAAAGCTTACGCTTCTCCCGAAGGCTCTTACGAAGATAATATGACTTTATCGAAAAATCGAGCTAAATCGCTGTTGGATTATATCCGGCAACATTATGGTTTGCCTTCGCAAATTAAAGTCTTTTCCGAAGGTTACGGCGAAGATTGGGATGGTTTGCTGAAACAAGTCAAGGCTGATACGAAACTGGAAGCGAAAGAGCAAGCCCTGCAAATCATCCAGTCCGTCGGCATTTTCGACGGCCGCGAAAAGCAATTGATGGATTTGAATGGCGGCCGCCCCTACAACTATATGTTGAAGAACTTGTTCCCGCTCTTGCGCCGCTCGGAATACCACATCGAATACACGGTTCCCGAATTTGAACTGGCGAAAGCGCAAGGCCTGCTGCGGTCGAAACCCGAAATGTTGAGTTTGGACGAAATGTATCGTATCGCCAACACCTATGAGAAAGGTAGCGAGCCGTTTAACCGCGTGTTCCAAACGGCGCGCGAAGTTTATCCCAACGACCGCATCGCGAATCTGAATGCTGCCGCTGCCGCTATTTTGGACGGTAAACGCGCCTTGGCCAAAGAAATATTGGAGAAATACAAATCCGATCCCGAAGCGTGGAATAACTTAGGCGTTATTTACATGAAAGAATCGCTTTAC
>JAISKG010000221.1 GCA_031261015.1 Dysgonamonadaceae bacterium
AACCATTGACTTATCTAAATGTAGGATTGGCACTGATTTTGGACACGGTTTTTATGTAACAAAATTTCTCAAACAAGCCGAAGATATTGCAGCAAGAGTGGCTTCGTGGCACGATACGGCGCCTGTCGTTACCGAATTTGTCTTTAATGAATATGCCTTTGAAGACAAAGATTTTAAGGTCTTGCGTTTTGATGGCTATACGGAAAAATGGCTTGATTTTATCGTAAAAAATCGCGCAAGTATAGCATCAAAGCCAATGCATAATTATGATATTGTAGAAGGACCTGTGGCTAATGACGATATCGCTGCACGAATTTACGATTATTTGAGCGGAGATGTTAGCAAAGAAATCTTTCTTGCTGAGTTGAAATTTAAAAAGCCAATGCACCAAATTTGCTTTTGTACAACTGCCTCACTACAAATGCTTTCGTCTTCTGAGAAAATAAATGACTCAAAGATACTTCAAATAGACGATTTAATTGTAGAGCAACTTATGCTTGATAATCAAATAGATGAAACACAAGCTGTTGATTTGTTTTATAATTCAAAAACTTTTGAGCAACTTTCAGATACATCAACAAATATTTATCAAAAATCGTGGCTGGAAATCTACGAAATGCTGAAAAAAGAGTTGAAAAAATAAACCTCATACATACAATTTATTCCAACACCTTTTTTATCCTCACCAATTTCTCCAACAGCGGCTCCAGCAAATGCAACGGCAACATATTCGCTCCATCCGATAATGCTTTCCCCGGCTCCGGATGCGTTTCAATAAACAGCCCATCCACGCCGACGGCAATCGCCGCTTTCGCCACTGTTTCAATTAATTGTGGCATTCCACCGGTAACTCCGCTCGCTTGATTCGGCTGTTGCAGAGAATGCGTGACGTCCATAATTACCGGAAAACCGAAACTTTGCATTTCGGGGATTCCGCGATAATCGACCACGAGATCGGTATAACCGAAAGTCGTTCCGCGCTCCGTCAGCATCACTTGGTTATTTCCGCTATCGACAATCTTTTGCGCGGCAAATTTCATCGCTCCGGGCGATAAAAACTGTCCTTTCTTCACGTTGACGATTTTTCCGGTTTGTGCGGCCGCCACCAACAAATCGGTTTGGCGGCACAGGAAAGCCGGGATTTGCAGCACATCGACGTATTCGGCGGCACGCGCGGCGTCCTGTGTTTCGTGAATATCCGTAACTACCGGAACACCAAACGTTTCTTTTACTTTGCGCAAGATTTTCAACGCTTGTTCGTCGCCGATGCCGGTAAACGAATCTACTTTCGAGCGGTTGGCCTTCTTGTACGAGCCTTTGAACACGTAAGGAATACCTAAGCGATTTGTTATCAAAACGATAGCTTCTGCGATTTGCAGAGCCATCGTTTCATTTTCTATGGCGCAAGGGCCGGCCAAGAGGAAAAATGTTCCTTGTTGAGCGAGTTTGTCTGTTGTTAACATAAGAACAATTTATAATAATTCCAAACTCCGTTTCACAAACTTGCTCAGGGCTTCTCCTTTCAGTAATCCGTTGGCTAACAAAGCTAAATCAACCAATTGACTGATTGTCTCGCCGGAATTTTCCTTGTCGTCCGTCACTTTTTTCACCACCGGAGCATCCAGATTCACCGTCATATTGTAAGACTGCGGCATATCGCCGTAGAAATTCATCATACCGCCTAGCATTTCAGCCATTTCTTTCATCCGGCGCATAAATTCGTTTTGCGTGATTGTCACCGGAGTTCCTTGTTCGCCCAAATGCTCGAATCCGACAATAAAATCCATTTTCTCCATCGGAGGAATAGCCGATTTGAACAGTTCCACCAAAGCGTTGCGTTCTTCTTCTGTCAATTTAACTTCCTGATTATCCGATTTTTTAATCAAATGATCAATCACGTCGGCATCCACGCGAGTGAAGCGGGATTTTTCTAATTTTTGCTCCAGCGTATTCATGAAATGCGTATCCAACTGCCCGTCCATCGTCAGCACATCGTAGCCGCGTTCCTTGGCAACATCGATGTAAGCGTATTGCTCCTCTTTATTGTTGGTATAGAGATAAATGAGCTGGCCATCCTTATCAGTTTGATTGGCTTCGATCAGCGATTTATATTCGTCGAGCGTGAAGCATTTCTTGTCGGTATTTTCAAGCAATACAAATTTCACGGCTCTTTCGTAGAATTTCTCGTCGGTGATCATGCCGTATTCGATGAAAATTTTCAGACTGCCCCATTTTTCCTCAAATTTCGGGCGGTCGCTCTTGAAAATCTCGTCCAAACGATCGGCCACTTTTTTCGTGATGTAGGTCGAAATTTTCTTCACGTTGCTGTCGCTTTGCAAATACGAACGCGAAACGTTCAACGGAATATCCGGCGAATCGATCACGCCGTGGAGCAAAGTCAAAAATTCAGGAACGATACCTTCCACCGAATCCGTCACATATACTTGATTACTATACAGTTGTATTTTATTTTTCTGCAAATCGATGCCGCTTTTCACTTTCGGAAAATACAAAATGCCCGTCAGATTGAAGGGATAATCGACATTTAAATGAATCCAGAACAAAGGATCTTCGCCGAACGGATACAGTTCTTTGTAAAATTTGATGTAATCCTCGTCGGTCAGTTCCGAAGGCTTGCGCGTCCACAGGGGATTCGTTTCGTTGATGATATTATCTTCTTCCGTTTCAACCGATTTGCCATCTTTCCATTCAGTTTTCTTGCCGAAAGCGATGGGTACGGGCAGGAAGCGGCAGTATTTTTTCAACAGCGATTCAATTCGTTGTTTTTCAAGAAACTCTTTGCTTTCGTCGTCGAGATACAGAATAATATCGGTACCACGGTCGTCTTTTTTCGTTTCGCTCATCGTATATTCGGGCGAGCCGTCGCACTCCCACTTCATTGCCGGCGCGTCGTCTTTCCACGATTTGGTAATGATTTCCACTTTTTTCGCCACCATGAATGCCGAATAAAATCCCAATCCGAAATGACCAATGATCGCATTCGCGTCTTTCTTGTATTGATCCAAAAAGTCGTTGGCGCTCGAAAAAGCGATTTGATTGATGTATTTATCTATCTCTTCGGAAGTTAAGCCGATTCCACGATCGGAAATCGTCAACGTTTTTTTCTTCTCATCCAATTTGATACGAATGGTCAAATCGCCCAATTCTCCCTTAAATTCGCCGACGGAAGCCAATGTTTTTAGCTTTTGCGTAGCATCTACGGCGTTGGAAACCAATTCGCGAAGGAATATTTCATGATCGCTGTAAAGAAATTTTTTGATGATGGGGAAAATATTTTCGGTCGTTACCCCAATGTGACCGCTTTGTTTGTTTGTACTCATGATATGTTTATTTATGAATGATCTTGATATAACAATTATTTGTCCAACAATGGGCAAAAAAAGTGCCAATAATTTTAAACTGACATTTTGTCCGGCTATTGCCATTGAACAAAATCATTTCTTCTTTGTTTTATGTAAGAACGAAAACTAAATTATTAATTTATGAGAACAAATGTAGGTCTATTAATTACTCTAATGCTAATGAATGTTTTGCCTGTTTTTGCTCGCGGGGGATGGAACAATATGACGCCAACTTCTAACTATGGTTCCCAAAAACCAAGTCAAACTTTTGTCAATACCGAAGCTTTGAAATCGGAAATAGTTGCCCCGGCAGCCTATGCTCCTGGAACTTATACCGAAGATTGGGAGAACGGAACGGCTGTAGGCGAAGAACCTATCCTGGACGATTGGAGAATGATTGCATTCGCTTCGCTGCTCTACGGAATTTATCTTCTATGTAAACAAAAACGTAAAAGACTGTGTTAAAATATTTTATATTAACTCTAAAAAAATGATTGAAAAAATGAAAAGGCAAATAATAATGATGGCTTCCCTGTTACTACTCACAGGAAGCGTGATGGCGCAAACAACGCCGACGGCTCCTTATATTTCTATCATCCAGAATCAAACGATACCGGGTCAGAGCATTAGTAGTCCGTTGACAGTTGCAAATGAAGTCAATTCAGGCCCACTTGGCAGTCAAAGTGTTCCGACCGGACTGGATTTCGGCTATCCGTTTACTATCTATGTAGATGTACCGAAAGGAGCTTATACCGGACAAAGCTTGTTTCTTTACATGCAGGATTCGCAATATGGAAGCGGAGCTTTCAATAACTGGTATTGGCAAGGAACTCCCGTGAGTGTGCCAGCTTCGATACTGTCAGGGCCAACAGCCGTACCGAGCAACTCTAATGTAGATCGATATACTTTTACCATGGGTCAGGGACAATATCCCGTCTTAATGAATTGCCAAAGTTACTGGAGTCAGTTATTGGATGGCAGCGTGATTCGTCCGACGCTCAATGTGGGATGGACAACCAATTCGGGTAGTAATCCTACTACGGCAAATTGGGGAAATTACGTAATCAATTCCATTGATATTTGGGGATATAAAAACCGGTTAAGTCTGGTTTATCCTCCATTAACCAATCCGGATGTCATCTTGGAAATCAATCAATACACTCCGATTAATCAGAATTTGGAACAAATGCTTCTTGCCGGAGTATCCTCTAATTCTACGATGAATGTAATAATGAACGGCGTTCAATCGTCTTTCACGCTTCCCGGAGGAACAGGTATTGCTACCAATGCTTATACCTGGTATATGGATGATGAATTCGGCGTAAGTCCTTACACTTATTTAGTGAACGATCCTAATTTATGGATGAATAATATTTATCAAATCGGCTATAAACCATGGATTAATTCTACGCATGTCGATGGCAGTTTGGGACTGAATAATATTCAATACTGGTCGCAGAACAGTGCGGGGCTACCGTGCTATACGCTTATTTATTACGTAATTCCTTCGAGTTATGTGCCTTCGGGCGCAGGATTTGTTCCTACGGCGACATTCGATGCGAATGCTCAAAGGGTGATCATCAAAATCAATCCGTATATTTCTCCTGCAACCGGGCAGCCGACTCAATCTACTTCGCCTTTTATTTCCGATGCAATCACCATTGCCTCGCAGGATTACGGTTCGGCAGCGGCAGGAACTCAATGGGGATCGGCTTTGCCTGCGGGACAAACAAACTATACTTTTGCCGGAAACTATCTGCCCGGAGACGGTCAATATTCCATCGCACAGGATATTGTAGGAATTATCGGAGGCTCCACCAACACTCGTCCGATCGACTGGTACGTTCCGGCAGGAGGAGCCAACGCTCCTGCACAAAAATACGATCATACTTCAGGAAACGGTACCGGTTATATGTATATCGTGAATGCCAGCGCCTTAGGCGGAATTTTCTACCAAAACACATTCAATGTATGTCCCAACATGAGTTTGCAGTTTTCCATGTGGTTGATGAATATTTGCGACGGCACGCGACAAAACACGTCTTACAATTCCAAATACCGGATCAAGCCGAATGTGCA
>JAISKG010000238.1 GCA_031261015.1 Dysgonamonadaceae bacterium
CTTGTTCCCAATCACAAGCTTTCGCTTAACGGCATTGCGGGTTGTGATTCGGCCATGGTCTGGAAAAAAAATCCAACTCGTTACCTCATCAAAAAAATGGATAAAATGAATTCGCGCGAGGGCGAATTTTCTCCCGTTTTGGCGGGCGACGATTACGATATACTCTATTTTAATTCGTCGCGCAAGGATGCTTTGGGCGATGAAAAAAGCGCTATTACCGGTGTGAAAAATAACGATTTCTTTTTAGTTAAAAAAGACGAAAAGAAGCAATGGCAGAGGCCGGAAAAAATAGAAAGCGGCATCAACACGGAGATGGACGAAGGCGCCGGCTCCATCACGGCCGACGGTTCGCAACTTTATTATACCTATTGTCCTGAAGATCCGGAGGCGCCGCGCACAGCCGAGATCCGTGTGTCGTCGCGTTCGGGTGCAGCCTGGGGTGCGGGACAAAAAGTAGAGATTTTCAAAGATACGCTGGTGATGGCGGCGCATCCTGCCGTCGGCCCCGACGGTTATTTGTATTTTGTGTCGGATGTGATCGGCGGTTACGGTGGAAAAGATATTTGGCGGGTGAAGATCGATGAAATCGGTTTATCGCTGCCCGAAAATCTGGGTCCCGAAATCAATACACCGGGGGACGAAGTATTTCCTTATATGCGAGCCGATTCGATACTTTATTTTGCTTCCGACGGTCATCCCGGCATGGGCGGATTAGATCTTTTCCGAGCCATGCGCAACGCCAAAGGTCGCTGGAAAGTCGATAACATGAAAGCGCCGGTCAACAGTATGGCCGACGATTTCGGCATTACGTTTGCCGGTAAGCGGGAAACGGGTTTTTTCAGCAGCAACCGCAATGACGGGCGGGGAGCCGATCACCTTTATTCGTTTGATCTTCCGGGTGTTTATGTCTATATCGAAGGCTGGGTTTTGGATAAAGAAGAAGAATTGATCGACAGTGCGACGGTACGAATCGTTGGAAAAGACGGAACCAATCAGCGCATTTTCGTTCGTACGGACGGGACGTATTATATGGAAGTAAAGCCGGGCACCGATTACGTGATGATGGCGAGCGCCCCGGGCTTTCTCAATCAAAAACAGACGTTTAGCGTGCCGGGCGAGATGAAAAACGAAACTTATTATGTCGATTTTTATTTGCCGCCGACCGACAAGCCGGTAGTAATCGATCATATCTTCTACGATTTCAATAAAGCGAGCTTGCGGCTGGAGTCCAAAGAAGCCTTGGATGAATTGGTTACGATGATGGAAGATAATCCGAATATTACGATCGAATTATCGGCGCATACCGATCGCGTGGGTTCGGACGCCTACAATGTGGATCTTTCGCAACGCCGGGCGCAATCGGTAGTCGATTATTTGATTCGAGGAGGTGTCGCTTCCGATCGTTTAGTAGCAGTAGGTTACGGCAAATCGCAACCAAAAACGGTGACCAAAAGCGAGGCGGAAATCTTCGAATTTCTGCCGGAAGGACAAGTGCTGGATACCGAATTTATCGAAAAACTGGATCCAAGCGACCGGGTGATTGCCGACCAGATCAACCGGCGGACGGAGTTTAAGGTGCTGACGACGAATTATGGCTTGTATTGATCAATATATTTTTGTTTTTTCGGAAGAATCAAGTATTTTTGTTGAGTAATACAAAAAATATGACAACTACAAGCGAATACTTGCAAAAATTGCGGCAGTTTAAGAAGCAATATGCTTCTGAATACAGCATTGAACGCATCGGCATTTTCGGTTCTGTAGCGCGGGGAGAGCAAACAGAAAGCAGCGATCTTGACATATTTTACGAAGGTAAACCATTGGGATTAAAATCACTTGTAGATTTTCCCGCCGAACTTGAAAAATTTTTCGGAATGCCTGTTGATGTAGTCAGAAAACACAACAATTTACGACCGTCGTTTGTTAACCGTATTCAAAAAGATTTGATTTATGTGTGATAAAGATTTGATAGTAGAAACATTAGAAAAAGTGGAAAATGTGATCGAAAATCTGCTTGATAGTACGGCTACTATTTTGGATATAAATGAATTGTCTAAATCGGCAGACGGAATGTTGCGGCTGAACGGAATTTGCATGTCCTATATAATTATTGGCGAAGAAATCAAACGAATTGACCGTTATACGAATGAAGAACTTTTACCGAAATATCCTCAAATTTCTTGGAACAGTATCATGGGAATGCGAAACAGAATTGCGCACGGTTACTTTGAGATAGATGTTGACTTGATTTTTGAAACTCTGAAAAAAGATATTCCACCACTTTTGGATGTTATCAAATTGATTAAAATTGATTTGCTGACCTCAACCGAAAACAATGACTAAAAACGAAGCAGCATTTTCGTTTCCTAATATAAATTATAATTCATTACTTAAAAGAAATACTGAACGCTATCTTTAGCGCCAAGTTATCAATGAATTTATCTTCTTGATAAAGATGATTTTTTATCTCAAAGTCAATCATCTGATGTTCCGAAGCATTTATTAAATTTCCCCAATCACCCGAAAACCATATCCTTCACTCAACAGCCACTCAATCGCCTGTGGCAAAGCTTTTTTCATCCGCTCCTCGGCCTTGATCGAATCGTGAAAAACAATCACCGAGCCGTTCCTCGTATATTTTTTCACATTCGCAACGACTTTTTCGACATTCATATATTTGCTGTAATCGCGCGTAACGACATCCCACATGACGATTGAAAATTGTTTCCTCAATTTCCAGAACTGCCGAATGCGTAAATGCCCGTGCGGTGGCCGGAACAACGGACTGTCGATGTATTGCGTGGCTTGCTCCACATCTTTTTGATAATTCGCCGTACGCGTTTTCAACGCTTGCAAATGATGAAAAGTGTGATTGCCGACCCGATGCCCGCGATCGAGGATCTGCCGGTAAATGTCGGGATGTTTCCGCACATTATCGCCCACACAAAAGAAAGTCGCTTTGATTTGGTAGCGATCTAACAAATCCAATACCCAAGGAGTGATCTCCGGGATCGGCCCGTCGTCGAAAGTAAGATAGATCGCTTTTTCTTCGGTATGAAATCGCCATTTCGCTGCCGGGAAAAACAAGCGATAAATAAAAGGGGGTTGTTCAATTAACATAATTTATCTGTTTCTGCCGCCTCGGAGTTGCGCACGACTCATAAACTGCTCGAAATGTTGGTAGTACTTGATGTACTCTTCCATGTATTGTTTATATAATTCAGGGTTGTTTTTCTCGAAAAAGTCCAGACTGAACTGCAAATAAGCCAAGTCGTTTCTGACTTCGTTGATCACGCCGGCATATTGAGAGGGCGTTAAACGATCAAACCAATTCAGGTTTTTGAACGACTTGTCAGCCAATTCTTTATATAATTTTGCCGCCGATTCCGTGTCGCCGATTTTATCGTAGGCTTTCGCAATATCGCTGGTCGAATAGAAATCGTAAGGAACCGTGTAAGAAGGAATTACTTTTAAGCAATAGTCCATCGCTTGTTTAGTTCTGACCGTATCTCCTTGATTGGAAAGCGTTTCTCCCAACATTCCGAACAATACGCGGAAGGTTTTCGCCAAGCGGATGCAATTTTCGTCCATATATACATTCGGATCTTCCATATTGCCCCAGCGGTATTTGTTCATCAAATTATCGTACATCACATCCGCATCAACAGGTTGATGTTGACGGGCAACAAACGGCATGATCCGGTAAGCGATTCCATCCTGACGGAAATACGGTGACAAATTCAGGTATTGATCGGAACCGACGGTGATGGCGTAATAGATCGGGCGCGACCAGTCGGCATTGTTTTTCAACATGTCGAGGATCATTATTTCCTGTTTTCCGATGTATCTTCTGCCCGGAACGACGACTTCTCCGTTCGGATCTCGTTTTTCACTCAAATCCACTAATAAATTTTTAGAAATCCATTGGGCATTTTCCGGTTTCACCACACCGTTGGCGATAACTCCAACGGAATCAACAGGAATTAAGATTTTGTCAGTAGGGATATTATCCAATTTTTGAGAAATTCCCGGCACTTGTTTTGTTCGCGGATCGGTTGATTTGATCCAGTTCAACACGTCGTTCACGTCAATTGCCTGTTCGGTTTGTGGGATCACGTAAGCCACATCGTGTGTTCCTTGTATATAATCGTATTGCTTCCAGTCGATTGGCAGCGGTGCGGATTCGTAAGCCTGCCGTTTCATTTGATCAATATACCAATCGGTTTGCAGGTAGCTGAGGTTGCACACGCGTACGTCGGTGCGGTAACCTTCCACTTCCTGCGCGTACCACAAGGGGAAAGTATCGTTGTCGCCATTGGTAAAAATAATGGCGTCAGGCTCGCAAGTTGTCAGGTAATTGAATCCGAAATCACGTGTAACATAGCGTTTGGCGCGATTGTGGTCGTCCCAGGTTTGCGAAACCATTTGTATCGGAATCAGCAGACAAAGCACTGCTCCTACGGAAGATGCAATCACCGGCGGGAATTTGAGGTATTTATTAAATGCTTCAATCAATCCGGCTACGCCGATTCCGATCCAGATGCAAAATGCGTAGAATGATCCGGCGTAAGCATAATCGCGTTCGCGCGGTTGGTAAGGCGTTTGATTCAAGTAAATTACAATTGCCAGACCGGTCATAAAGAACAACAAGAATGTGACCCAAAATTGTTGCGTCCCTTCTTTTTCCTTGCGGAAAACTTGGAAAAGAATACCCAAAAGTCCCAACAAAAGCGGCAGCATATAATATTTATTGTGTCCTTTATTTTTTGCGATACTATCGGGCATATCATCCTGAGGACCAACCAAAACCTCGTCGATAAACTTAATTCCGGTGATCCAGTTACCATTCAATATTTCGCCTTGTCCTTGAATATCGTTTTGACGTCCGGAGAAATTCCACATGAAATATCGCCAATACATAAAGCAAACCTGGTAATTGAAAAAGAATTTCAAGTTCTCCCCGAAAGTAGGTTTAATCACGTCTTTTTCAACAGGTTTTCCGGTTATAGGATTTGTGTTGGGAGTCGGCACTTTCACGTGCGTACCTTTGAAATTCGTCCAATCCTTGTAACCTTGTACGTGCCGGGGTTCGGAGCTATACATTCGCGGGAACAAGGTATTCAATTGATCTATATATACATAATGTTCTTTCCGCTTGGAAACAAAATAGCGGTCGGGTTCCGAAGGATCGTGTTTGGCAATTTGTGTCCGCACAGGACCGTCGTCTTTGGTTACGGCAACCATGCTCTCCTTCTTGCGCTCGTATTTGACTTCCGAAACGAACGTAGGGCCATAAAACAGAGGAGTTTCGCCGTATTGCTCGCGGCTCAAATAAGTCCGCAAAGTAAATACATCTTCCGGCGAGTTTTGATCCATCGGAGTGTTTGCCGTAGAACGAATGATAATCAAAGCGTAAGACGAATAACCCACTGTGATGACCAATAGGCAAGTCAAAATCGTATTCAGAACAACACGGTTGATTTTCTCGTACATGAACATAAAAACCGCAAGTCCGATCGTCAAAAGTGCGCCGATGAAATAATGACTACCGAAGAAAGGAATTCCCAATAAAAAGATCGACAAAATGAAACTGATATTTATCAGGACTTTATTTCCCTTGGGACGAATGCTTTCCCAAATTCCCCAGCCTAACACGCCGAATATCAAAATGATATAGAATATAACTCCCGAATTATAAGGCAGATGGAATCCGTTGACAAACAAGAGTTCAATCCAGCCGCAAACTTCCATAATTCCTTGAACCAAGCCGTACAAAATGGCGGCGACCACTCCAAATGAAACCAAAAGCGCAATCAAAGCTCCTTTGGCGTTCGGATTCGGATATTTTCTAAAATAATAAACCAATACGATGGCCGGAATACACAAAAGATTCAACAAGTGGACGGCAATCGAAATGCCCATCAGATAAGCAATTAAAATCAACCAGCGATCGGAACGCGGGTCGTCGGCTACGTCTTCCCACTTGAGGATCAACCAGATAACCAAGCCCGTCATTAACGAAGAATAGGCGTAAACTTCGCCTTCGACCGCTGAAAACCAAAACGTATCCGACCATGTGTAAGCCAATGCGCCCACCGCTCCGCAGGCCAAAATGCTGATCATCTGAGCCAAACTTATTTCTTTCGTCGAATCGGTTACGATCAGTTTTTTCGCTAAGCGCGTAATTGTCCAAAACAAAAATAAAATCGTTAATGCGCTGAGCAAGGCCGACATGGAATTGACCATGCGCGCCACTTGACTTGGCTCGGAAGCGAAATGCGTAAATAAATTGGCCGTCAGCATGAAAATCGGGCTTCCGGGAGGGTGACCTACTTCCAATTTATAGGCCGAAGAAATAAATTCCCCGCAATCCCAAAAACTTGCAGTCGGTTCAATAGTCAGCAGATACGTAACCGCCGCAATGATAAAAATTACCCATCCGGTAATATTATTTGCCCATTTGTAGGTTTTCATACGATCATTATTTTACGATGCTTGAATTACATCTAGTTTTTTGAGGCACAAAGGTAGGAAAAAATATGAAAAATAATGCGTAACTTGCGCCGTTTTTTACCAATAACTATATAGAATGAAAGATTTCTTCCAATTATTGCGCAGGTTTATATCCCCTTACAAAAAATTTCTGGGATGGAGCATTGTGATGAATATTCTCTCCGCAGTGTTGAATTTATTCTCTTTTGCTTTGATTATCCCAATCTTAGAAGTGCTGTTCAAGATCAACAAGACCAATTATACCTACATGCCTTTTGACATGGGTTCGGCCGATTCGTGGAGTCATTTCGCCAAAATTGTAAAAAATGATTTTTATTGGTATATCGATCAGATTATTTCCAACAATGGAGCTGCTAAGGCTTTGTTTATCTTAGCTTTATTTCTGATTATCACTACGATCATGCGGACGGCGGCCATGTATTTTTCTTATTTTTATATGATTCCGATCCGGACGGGCGTTGTGCGCGACATCCGCAATCAGATCAACGACAAAATCGTGTCGCTGCCCCTGTCGTTTTTCTCCGAGGAGCGGAAAGGCGATATTCTGGCGCGCGTATCCGGCGACGTAAACGAAATTGAAGCATCGATCATGAGTTCGCTCGATATGCTGTTTAAAAATCCGATACTCATTATTATTTATTTGGCTGGAATGGTTTTAGTCAGCTGGCAATTAACGCTTTTTGTGTTTATTATGCTGCCTTTGGCCGGTTACATAATGGGACAAATTGGTAAAAAATTGAAAAAGAAATCTGCGCTCGGTCAGCAGCAATGGGGCAATCTGATGTCGCAAATCGAAGAAACCTTGGGCGGCTTGCGGATAATCAAGGCTTTCAACGCCGAAAACAAAGTATCGAAACGTTTTCACGAAACCAATCAACTGTTTCGCACGACGACTAACCGTATTTTCCGCCGGCAACAACTGGCGCATCCGATGAGCGAATTTCTGGGCACCGTAATGATTGCTATTGTGCTGTGCTACGGTGGTTCGCTGATTTTACAGGAAAACAGTTCGATCGACGGCGCAAGTTTCATTTATTACCTCACGATTTTTTATCTGTTGATCAATCCTGCCAAAGATTTATCCAAATCGGTGTATTCGATTCAAAAAGGTTTGGCTTCGATGGATCGTGTCGATAAAATACTGAAGGCCGAATCCGATATTCGGGATCCTCAACATCCGAAGCCTATTGCTTTGAATGAGAGTATTGAATACCAAAATGTTTGGTTTAAGTATCAAGAAGCCTGGGTGATTAAAGATGTTAGTCTGACTATTCAAAAAGGGAAAACCATTGCCTTGGTAGGACAATCCGGCTCCGGGAAATCGACATTAGTTGATTTACTTCCCCGTTTTTATGATGTAAACGATGGCGCCATAAGCATTGATAAAGTCAATATTAAAGATAGCAAACTTCATGATTTGCACCGGTTAATGGGGATTGTGAATCAGGAAGCCATCTTATTTAACGATACTTTCTTCAACAATATCGCTTTCGGCGTTGAAAATGCAACGATGGAACAGGTGGTTGAGGCTGCTAAAATAGCCAATGCGCACGAATTTATTATTGCAACGGAAAAAGGGTATGAAACCAATATCGGCGACAGGGGCGGCAAGCTTTCGGGAGGACAGCGGCAACGAATCAGTATTGCCCGCGCCGTATTGAAAAATCCTCCGATATTGATTCTCGATGAAGCCACTTCTGCATTGGATACGGAATCGGAAAGATTGGTGCAGGATGCCTTGGAAAACCTAATGAAAAACCGTACCACCATCGTAATTGCTCACCGCTTATCAACCATCAAGCATGCCAACGAAATTTGCGTGATGAACGAAGGTGAAATCGTTGAAAGAGGGAAACACGATGAGTTGTATGAATTGAATGGCTATTACAGAAGGCTTTGTGATATGCAGACGTTCTGAATTGTTGTCATAAATGGTGTATGGATGCAACAACGAGGCGCAATACCTATTGCGCCTCGTTGTTTCTATAGTATTG
>JAISKG010000226.1 GCA_031261015.1 Dysgonamonadaceae bacterium
AATAAACAACTTACTTAAAACAACAAATTTTTTATGAAACAAAAAACATTTAAAAACCGAAGCAAGTTTAGAAACTTCCTCCTTTTCTCCTTCCTCCTTTTGCTCGGAGGTAATTTACAGGCACAGCCGCCGCTGAGGGCAGGCTTCATCAACAGCTTTGTCCCGCCGGGACAAAAAGACACGATCAATGTGATCAAAAAAAGCGAATTGGGATCCTGCAACATCACCGGCATTACAGTGAATTTATTAAGTTCGGCTGCCGCTCTCGGAACCTTGCAGCACGGAACGGCCATCTTATCGACCGACGGGAATAAAAACATCATTTACACACCCGCCGCCGGCTTTGTCGGACAGGACAGTGTGAAATACACCATCACCTGCGGTGTAAACGTATCCAATACCGGATTGATTTTGATTAATGTAACCGACAAGCCGAATGTAATTAAAGACGAAGCTTGCGCGGTAACGCCGCCGGCAATGCTATGGACAATTGATTCCGAGTATTTCTTTGATCCTTCTATCGGTTTGTCAAATTATCAATCGGTAGTGGTCGGCGATATTGATAATGACGGTATTGTAGAAATCATTGCTGTTGCCAAGCCGCTGGGCTCCGGCACCATTAATGGAGTCGTAAGACCCGCTTCTTCCATTGCCATTTTCAAGGGGAATAATATAAGCGCTCCTTCATTGGTGTTTGATACCGAATATTTATTTGCTTGGGGAAGTAATCAGAAATTAGGCCTTGTCAAGACCAAAATCAACAATAAAGATACGACATTAATTATTGTTCCTGAAGGAGATAACTATTTAAGAGCTTACAACTACAAAGGACAAAAAGTATGGCAAAGCGATCAAGTTTTTCATCACACACAGATTCCATATAACAGTCCTTCAGCTACTTTCATGATGTGTGTTTTTGCCGACTTCAACAAAGACGGTATTCCTGAAATTTTACTTGGAAATGACTTATTTGATTCGGCAACGGGAAACTTACTTTGTTCGACTACTGAAACTGATCCTGAAAATGCATCGATTGCCGCCGACCTCTTTAATACGGGAACGTTGAATTTTGTTTTGGCAAATGAAATTTATGATGTAAGCCCTTCTTTGAACAGCCTGACTTTACGTAAAAAGATCACACCGCCAACCATTACGACGGCCGACCCGGATTATACTCATGTAACTCCGCTTATTGTGCCCGACGGCGGGCGTGTTTCGGCGGTTGATATGGATCATGACGGCAAGTTAGATTTATTGATTTCTTACGTCACTCCGGATGATTCCTGTACGGTTTTGTATATAGCTGATCCTGTAAGCGGAACCGTCAAGGCTTCCAAATATATACCTCTTGCCGGAAGTTCCAGCTATCCGTTTGTAGGCGATATTGATGGGGATGGGAATGTTGAAATTGTGATTATAAAATCAGTCAGTGGCTCCGGTACTGCAACCGACGTAAGGAATGTGATGTATGCCTTTAAATACGATGGGACTCCTCTATTGCAGACATTTTGGACGTTAAGTCATGGGGATGGTTCGGGAGCGACAGGTATGACTTTATTTGATTTTGATCAAGATGGAAAGGCCGAAATTGTTTATCGTGATATGCAACATTTGCGTATTATTGACGGTACAGCCGATGGAGCTATTAATTATCCGGATCGAAACAAAGCTATTTTTGACAATACTTCCGGAACAGGAACCGAATATCCGGTCGTTGCCGATGTAAATGGCGACGGACAGGCTGAAATTATCATTATCGGCGCAAGTCCATTAATTGCCGGCACTGGCAGTTCATTAGGCGCACTGTGGATTTTCAGATCAGGAAGCGCAGACTCTCCCTGGGCTCCCGCTCGTCCGGTCTGGAATACACCCGCTTACAATCCCGTTTATGTGAATGATGATTTGAGCATTCCTGCTAATCCGTTGAATCCTGCCTCTTTGTTTGTTGATAATGACGGTAATTATTTACAGCCGTTTAATAATTTCTTACAACAATCCACTTTATTAAACGGCGAAGGCAAAATGTTAAGCTACGGTTCCGATTTAGCTTTCGATCTTAGCGTTCCCATCGTCTATAGTAATTATACCGGCGCGACCGTCGATGTTACTTTCAATATCGTGAATACCGGTGACGCCGATTTTAGCGGCATACTCGATGTATCTGCTTACATTTTGCAATCAGGCACTTTTACAAAAGTGCAAACTTACATTTTGAATATAACCATTCCGTCCGGCACATCCATTCCGATTAGTTACACCATCACCGGATTGCCTGCCGGAATTGATCCTGCCAACGTGATGCAAATTCGGATCAACGAATCGGACGATAATTTTCTGGTTCCCGAATGTAATTATTCGGGCAACTTCAGTGCAGCTCTCTTCGGCGCGCCCGACTATGGTCTTTGCCCCGGCAATCACACGATCTATTTCTATCCGCTAAACACGGCCTACACTTATGTTTGGTACAATTCGGATCCGACGAAAACTCCCAAACCTTCATCCATCGACACCGGCGATTCGCACGATTTTACGAAGAACGCAACGCAACTCGTCGAAAAATTCTATGTCGAAGTTTATGATGGCCCATCGTTGATGGATACTTATTCCGTTATCACTTACCTGATTCCCGATTCTCTGACCTGGACGGGAACCACCAGCTCCGACTGGAACGATTACCGCAACTGGAATTATCCCACCAATCCGCAGCCGGCAATTACTGCTTACGACACGGTCAAATATCAGATCCCGGCCGAATGTACCAATGTGCGGATTCCGGCCGGACGCACGCGTTATCCCAATCTGGGCAATTTCAATGTTGATATTCAGGCTAATGTGGCCTGCAACAAAATCTACTTCTCTTTCGGCGGCGAAGTCGCTCGTACAGATACGCTCAATTATGCCGAAGCGTACGTCGATTTAACATTAAATACACACCAATACTACATGATCACGCCTCCGCTGAAAAGCACTTACACAGGCGATTATTACATCACGCAACCCAATCCTTTCTTAGACGATCGCCTTTACGAGCCGATGTTCTTTAACGTGCCCAATCCGCAAACATTGAAAACGCCGGTCACCACTTGGACGGGAAGATTCAACAATCCGGATATTCTTTTGAATGCAGGACAAGGTATGGCGATTTGGTACAACAAATTAGATCAAGGTTATACCTATCACAATCCCGTAACAACGCATTTCCCGAAAAACGATGTGCAATACCACTATTACAGCGAAGTGCCGCCTTATGCCCCAACTACGTGGAGCAACTACATGGATCGCACGGATAGTCATCGTTTTATCTACGAACCGTTGGCGACTACGGGATTAGTTCCTTTATCTTTGGGTAATCAAACGGTAACGGCCGGCGGAACACCTGTCTTAATCGGAAATCCGTTTATGGCTCATTTGAATTTGGATCCGTTCTTGACGGCAAACAGTACAGAGATTTACGCCGGGTACAAATTAGCTTCAGGAGTTGCTGCCGTCGATGGAAAAATGAATAATTTCGTTTCCTATCAACGTGTCGGCGAAACTTGGTTTACGACCGACCCGAATTTGAGCGGAACGGTGAATAATCTTACCGTAGCGCCCACCATCGCTCCAATGCAATCGTTCATCGTAATTGCAAAGAAAGCAAATCCGCAAATCAAAGCTCCGGTTACGACAATGACCACAACGCCGGGAAATGTGCTGCGCTCAACTGCTAAAAATGAAATCAAGGTTTTAAGCATTGTCGCTCAGAAAGAAGATGAGTTGGATAAAGCCTTGCTGATCGGCGCAGGAAACAGTGTTTTCAATGCCGAAGAAGACAGCTACAAATTCTTCCCGAATAACAACGACAAAACATTATTGA
>JAISKG010000010.1 GCA_031261015.1 Dysgonamonadaceae bacterium
GTTATCGCGACGCGACTTCCGTTTACGGTTACAGTGGGCCTCTGGCTTCTACGAATGAATTGAGCCGGGAGTTTTCGGCGAAATTTCGACAAACTGTTCTTGCATTTTTCGACGAACAACGAATTGTTTCGGCCGTTGCGCGTTTGCATCCGCTTTTTCCCCAGCAAAGCGATTGGTTGAACGATTGGGGCGAAGTTGCGCCGGTCAACCAAACGGTTGCAATCGACTTGACTTTGTCCGAAAGCGAGCAAAAGCAACAATATGCCCATTCTTTAAAGAATGACATTAACCGCTTAAAAAAAAGAAATTTACTGATTAAACAAGCGCAAACTAAAACCGAAATCGACGATTTTACAGCTATCTATTGGGAAAACATGCAACGAGTGCAAGCTTCGAAAGATTATTTTTTTCCGAAAACGTATTTTTACCGTTTTTTAGAAACACTTCCGGCTTCATTATTAGTCGCTTATGATCAAAATGAAATGATAAGCGGCGTACTTTATTCCGAATGTAACTCGATTATCCAAGCGCATTTAAGCGCAACGAAAAATAATGCATTGGCTTTAAGTCCGGTCAAAGCTTTGTGGGATTGTATCCGGCAATATGGGACGGAAACGCAGCAATGCTATTTTCATTTAGGCGGCGGCGCGCACGGGCAAAACGACAATTTATTTGCGTTTAAAGCGCAATTTTCCAAACAGTATTTTTGGTTCCGGATTTGGAAATACATTCATAATCCTCCGATTTATGAAGAATTGGTTTCCCGGACATTTCAAGGGAAAATGCCTTCAACGAATTATTTTCCGTTGTACCGCGCTTGAGGAGCCAAGCGTTGCATCACATAAACGTCTTCAAATCCGGCGCTTGTCTTCAGCCATGCTTGCAGGCAACCGGTCATCTGGTAGCCGCTTTTAAGAAATAATTGATAACTGGCTTCATTCGAGTGAGGAATATAGGCGTATAATTGTTTCAGTAATAGAAAATTGAAAGCGTAATCGTTTATCAATTGCAAAGCTTGAAACGCTAATCCCCGCCGGCGAGCATTTATATCGACCAGAATGCCGATTCCGGCGCGAAGATTCAAAGGATCGAAGTCGTACAAGTCAATAGCGCCGACCGGGTGGCCTTCCGGTTTTTCCACCATCATCAAGCGTAATTGCCTCGAAATCATCAGATCTTGATTGGCTTGAGATAAATATTCACGTAGAGCGAAACGCGAATATGGCGTTTTGGTATTGCCATATTGCCAATGCGAAGCATCGTTTTCCCATTGATAGAGAATTTCCAAATCTTCCGGCTCCAAAGCCCTCAGACAGAGTATTTCATTTTCCAAGAAAAGTTTCATGATTTCTTTTTATTAGCATCTAAGCTTGCGATAATTTCTTCGTAAGAACGATTGTCGTTGAGAAAAAAAGGCTCTTCCGTGTGATTTTGCCGCTTATTTTGCCGAAAAAATTTATCGATGGCTGATAAACAAGCTTTCATTTTCACGGCAAAATGAATACCCCAATGATATACGCAATAAGATTCGGGATAATGTTTATCGTAAAAAATAAGCATTGCCTGGTAAAAATGCTTCACATATTTGAAATCCTTTTGAGTACTTTCGCCTTTGTAGTGAATGATTGTTTCCGGCACATAATAATTTTTGTAACCGCTTTGCTTGATGCGGTATGACAAATCAATATCTTCCCCGTACATGAAAAAAGTTTCGTCGAGCAAGCCGGTTTGATTCAAAGCCTCTTTGCGAATAATCATGAAAGCGCCGGCCAACACATCCACTTCATTTATTTGATATTCGGATAAATAACGCAAATGATATTTCCCAAATAATCGCGATTGTGGAAAAAGCCGCGCCAAACCCGACATTTTACAGAAAGAAGCCCAGGGCGAAGGAAAACCACGTTTCGATTCGGGAAGAAAATGTCCTGAGCCGTCGATCATTCTGACACCGGCCGCGCCCGCTTCGGGATGTTCGTCCATAAACGCGCATAAACGTTGCAAGCTGTCTTCACCGATAATCGTATCGGGATTCAGCAACAAAATATAGTGGCCTTTAGCCAGATGAATCGCTTGATTATTCGCTTTGGAGAAACCGATATTTTCTTGATTGGCAATGAAATGAACCGATGGAAATTTAGGTTCCAAATATTCGACGGATTGATCGGAAGAGGCATTATCTATGACATAAATTTCCGATTCAACCTTCCTGCTTGCGCGCATGACCGAATCTAAACACTGCTCAAGAAAAAATTTAACGTTATAGTTAACAATGATGATCGAAATTTTCATATTACTATTAACTATTTTTTCCTTATTTTATTATCGGAACTATGGATGTTAACGAAAAAAATAGCCATTTTTTTATTCTTGTATCGGATAAATACATTCGGTGATCTCGCGCAAGGCTTTTTCTTTCTTTTTTTCTCTCGGAACAAAAGGTTCGTCGGACAAAATACCAATCCGCATCAAGTAATTGAAAATCAGCAGCGGATTCGGATTTAATAAGCCGGCCAAAGGTGTGAGGATCACGTTGCCGAGCACATCGCCGGTCGTTTCGGTCGCATTCGGGTTAAACTCCTGAGTATTTGTGTAAGCGGCAGTCAGTGCAGGCGAGATGGTCCACTGTTTTTCCAGCGGCAGACTGTCTTTGTAATGCAAAAACAAGGAATTTTGCCGGAAATTGTATCCCATCATTGCTAAAGGTTTTTTGTTGACATTCAATTCGATAACTCCTGATGCGGAATCGTTCGACACGCCGGGCTTGACCGGATCGAGAAGCATATTCATATCAATGGATTCTTTAATCATCTGTTGGTAAAAACTTCTTTCCTGAGCTGCCAAAGAGAGATTCAGGAGAAGTAAAACCGGGAGAATGAATGGCTTGTAGGAAATCATGATAACAATTGCAAAATTTCCTCTATAATCGTCCGTGAATTGGAAAGCCGCGGCACCTTATGTTGTCCCCCTAATTGTCCTTTCTCTTTCAACCAATCATGAAAAACGCCTTCACGCGCCACGATAATTTCCGGTTTATCCAACGTAATATTTTTATATCGTTTTGCTTCATAATCCGAATTAAGCGATTGCAGTTGAGCATCCAACGCATTCGTAAACGCCTCGATGGAAGCTGGTTGTTCCTTAAATTCGATCAACCATTGATGCCTGCCTTTGGAATGGCTGGACATATAAACCGGAGCAGCCGTATATTCCAAGACTTGTGCGCCGGTAAGTTCGCTTGCTTTTTGAATAGCCAGATCGGCGTTTCCCACCATCAACTCTTCCCCGAAAACATTGATATAGTGGCGCGTGCGTCCAGTGATTTGTATTTTGTACGGGCGAATCGAAGTAAATAGTACCGTATCGCCGATTTTGTACCGCCATAAACCGTTGCAACTGCTAATGACAATGGCATAATTTTTATTTAACTCCACATCTGCAAGCGGAATGATTCGAGGATTCTCTGAATCAATGTCTTCCATCGGAATAAATTCATAGAAAATACCGTAATCGAGCAACAGCAACATCGACGGATCGGCCATATCGTTTTGCAAAGAGAAAAAGCCTTCGGAAGCGTTGTAAGTTTCCATGTATCTCATCTTTTCGGAAGGAATTAACTCTTTGTATTGCTGCGCGTAAGGAGCAAAACTGACGCCGCCGTGAAAGAAGACTTCCAAGTGCGGCCAAACTTCCGTCAAATTACTTTTTCCGGTTTTTTGCAGCATTTTTTTGATCAGCACCAGCATCCACGACGGTACGCCGGAAAGATTGGTAACGCGCTGATTGTACGTTTTTTCACAGATTTCTTCCAGTTTAGCTTCCCATTCGTCTTTCAAAATAATATTTTTGCCGGGAGTCCGGAAAAGATTTGCCACCGGATTCATGTTTTGAATCAAAATAGCTGACAAATCGCCGGTTTGAATGCCTCGATGATCGGCAACGGACTTATGGCTGCCTCCTAAGACAAGTCCTTTTCCGTGAGCCACTTTGCTATCCGGAAAATTATTCAAATAACTTGCTGCACAATCCATTCCGCCGCGGTAATGGCATTGTGACAGCGAAGCCCGGCTCACGGGAATAAATTTGCTTTTATCGCTGGTCGTCCCCGAAGATTTGGCAAACCAAGTAATTCTTCCCGG
>JAISKG010000011.1 GCA_031261015.1 Dysgonamonadaceae bacterium
GTTGTTAGGATAATTCCAGTTACGATAGTCGTTCCAGTCGGAAGAAGTTGCACCCGTCCAGGTTAGGGAATCGGGAATCAGGTAAGTGATAACCGAATAAGTATCCATCAACGATGGGCCATCATAAACTTCGACATAGAATTTTTCGACGAGTTGCGTTGCGCTTTTCGTAAAATCGTGCGAATCGCCGGTGTCGATAGAGGTGGGCTTGGGCGTTTTCGTTGGGTCGGAATTGTACCAAACATACTGATAACCGCTATTTTGTGGATAGAAGTAAATCGTATGAGCGCCGGGGCAAAGACCGTAATCGGGCGCGCCGAACAAAGCTTTACTGAAATTACCGGAATAATTACATTCAGGTACGAGGAAATTATCATCCGATTCGTTGATCCGCAATTGAAGTACATTCGCCGGATCGATTCCGGCCGGCAATCCGGTAATGGTGTAACTGATTGGTACGGTCGTACCTGCCGGAATAGTTATATTTAAGACGTAAGTTTGTACTTTCGTGAAAACGCCCGACTGCAGGACGTAGGCGCTAATATCCAAATTACCTGAAAAATCGGCATCACCGACACTCTCAATGTTGAAAGTAGCATCGACGGTTCCTGCGCCGGAGTTGTAATTGGAATAGACGATAGGTACATTTAAGTCGAAAGCCAGGTCGGAACCGTAGCTCAACATTTTGCCTTCACCGTTTAACAAAGTGGCTTGCTGCAGAAAGTTGTTGAAGGGCTGGAGGTAATTACCATCTTTATCGACAAATTTTGTTGCGGGATTAAGTGGATAGGGCGGAATACTCAAGTCTTCATTAATATAAACAGGATTGTATGCATATTGATTCCAAACCGAACGGGCTGGAGCCCAAGGCGTCGCAGGATCTGAAGATTCATATTTGCGTAATTGGCCGACACTACCTCTACCGCTGGGAACTCCTATACATATAATTTCCGATGCGCCGTCGCTGTCGCTATCAATAACAATGGGATATTCTCCCCAAGTTGAAGAAGTTAAAGGTATAGAAATCAAATTGTAAATGATAGTTGTATCTTGTTGGGTAAGATGGCTTTTATAGCTGGCATTAATGATTCTCAAATCCGTTTCATCCCGATAGACGATTTCGGAAATATTATCTTGGTTGAAGTCAAACAGCGTGGCGCCAGTAAAACCGCTTTGATCGGAACTGGAAAGATATTCGTAAGCCAAATTACCTGCGACTGAAGTATTTCGTCTGAGTATGTTCAAGCGATAATTTGTGACATAAATAAAATCGGGATAACCGTTGCCGTTAGTATCTCCGATCATCGGAATACTGATCGAACTATTGGTAGCAGGACTTTGAAACCAAGCTTTTAAACTTAGACTTTGTACATCCCAGATATAAAAGTAGTGATAACTGCCAGCTATGTACGACACAATGATGTCTAAATTTCCATCTTTATCCCAGTCGGCGACTTGCGTTTGTCCATCTCTTATTGCTACCGTTCCATCGGGAGAAGATCCTACTAGGAGTTGATACTTCAGATCCATTGTATTCGTAGCAAAATTTACGCTATATACTTCGTTACCTGCGACGTATTCCAAAATTCCATCGTTATCTACATCGGCAGCAATCGGTCGGGATAATGATTGATTATCATCTGAAGTATAACCCACATTGCCGGGACTTCTTGCAATTAAAGCGCCGGTACTAATATCGAAAACGCCACTTCCCACATATATTTCAGGTTTTCCATCTTGATTAAAATCGGCAAACCCGACAGCAACAAAGGTATATGAACTGTGGTAATCATCCGCACTTGTCCAAAGTAAACTTCCGGTATTCAAATCGTATGCATATAATTTGCCATTGTTGGCAGGTACAATTAGATAAACTACACTGTTCCATTTTGCTATACCATAAGGAGCGCCGCTTCTTCCGTTATAACCGGCTGTACTTAAAAAACGATAAGAGCTAAAGTCATTTCCTTTGAAAATATAAACACCATTTATGCTTATATTGGATGCAATGATTTCACTAATTCCATCTCCATCAATATCTCCGGCTAACGGTGAAATATAATTATATACGTTTATGGGTGATACCATAGATTCTGCAAATCCCCATTGCACGGAAGCCGGCGTTACGGCGCAAGCTTCGTCTTTAATCACATTGGGTTTATCCGTAACATTAATCAAAACAAGTCCGGTAGAAGTATTTACGCCACAGGTAATCGTATATTTCACACTATCTTGCCCGACGAAGCCAGCAGAGGGCGTGTAAATGATGTTTTTATTTCCGTCGGTCGATAAGACAGCGGAGCCGTGCGCCAAGGTTCCCGGCGCCGCGGTAGAGTTTAAGATATTCACTCCGATTCCGGCGGTGGTACAAGCGCCTAATTCGCTTTGCTTGATTACATTAATGGTGTCTTTTTGCCCCGGCAGCACAAAGCTGTTGATGAAACCGGCCTTCAAGGGCGGCTGGGCTTGTAAATTGCCTCCCAGCAATAGGAGGAAGGAGAAAAGGAGAAAGTTTCTAAACTTGCTTCGGTTGTTAAATGTTTTTTGTTTCATAAAAAATTTGTTGTTTTAAGTAAGTTGTTATTATTGTGATTGTTTTTAAGTCTTATAGTCTTTAAGTCTTTAAGTCTTAGGAGATAAGGGGATGACGTGAGTGCGCCGAAAGCGCATAATATAGGTAACCCCGCGCTGCGCTCCGCTTGCACGGGGTTTAGGACAATGCCACGTCCTTCCGTCAACCCCGTAGAGGGTTGAACTCCTACGGAGTTCCGGATGGAGGGTAGTGTCTGTGCACCCCGCGCTGCGCCTGACGGCTTGCACGGGGTTATCAATATACAACGCCTCCGGCGTTGCAGGGGTGCAAAAAAGGCCTGCCCCAAATAATTTCGGGGCAAGCCTGTATCTCTCTTTAAATAGGAATCCTTTATATCCGCGCACGCGCGCGCGAAACAATAATTGTAAAAATTGGTTAAATCGACCTGCGAATCTCTCTCTCTCTCTCTCTCTCTCTCTCTAACATAATTCCGCTAATTTCCAAACAATTAGCCGGAAATTTTACGTGATTTTTTGTTAAAGTTTCTCCGAGATTCATCCTGAATTGTTTTAGTTTTTTGCCTATTAGGGCACAAAGGTATGGAGAATGTTTGGATTTTGCAAAATATTTTTTACCGGTCTTTGCAAAAGTCGCTATTTCAAAAGCTCTGCCAACTGTTTGTTCAACTCCTCTCCTCTCAAATCCTTAGCAATAATCGTCCCTTGCGGATCAATCAATACCGTATGTGGAATAGTCGTGACCCGATACAACGAGGAAGCGATGTTATTCCCTTCATGATCGGAAAGTTGAATCCAGCTCATCTTGAATTTTTGAACAGCGTTCAACCATTCTGTCTTGTTTTCATCTAAAGAAATGCCGATGATCACCAAGTTTTTATTTTTGTATTGATCGTATAACTCTCTTATCGCAGGCATTTCTTTCAAGCAAGGTGTGCACCACGACGCCCAGAAATCGAGCAGCACATACTTGCCTTTCCCTGCATAATCGGACAATGCGATGATTTTTCCCTGTGCATCCGGCAAATTGAAATCCAAGAAAGACGCGCCCATTCCGGAATATTTCCGGGCAGCGATTTCGGCCAAGACTTCTACAATCATCGGATTGGAACGGAAGGCTTCGTCAGCTTCCGACACAATGGCTTCGATATCGTCCATCGAAAACAGCTCGATGTAATTGAGGAAAATTTCCTCACCCAGCGGATTTTGGATATTCTCGTGCACATAAGCGGAAATTAAGCCTCGTTGCTTCTCCATCAACGGTTGCACTTGCGTCCATAATTCTTCTATCTTGCTGTCGTCGGTCGCATTATCGCCCCAAGCTTCCAGCGAAAACAATTGATCGCGGATGGAGCGGTTAGCCGCTACAACTTTTTGCCAAGCCTCATTTTCGGGATTGCCGCTGATCGTCACCGAATCGCCGGAGATCGCCACGGTGGCTTTTCCTTCGCCCACATAGACCGGTAAGCCCTGCTTGATCTCAAATCCAGCCGTCGAATCATCCATTAAAATATAATACACGCCTTCGTCCAAATCGGGAAACTCGAATTTTCCATTTTGAATCACGGCAGTATCTTCGTAAGACAAGTCGAAATTGGAGTGTTGCAACAAATAAATCTCTTTTCCATCCAAGGAATGATCGCTAACGGTTCCAACCACTCCGGGTTTGTTGCCGGTACAAGCGTACAAAAGCGTTAATAACGCTGCGATAACTGTTATTTTTTTCATTTTAAATCGTTTTAATCTACTATTAATTTGCGGTATCTTATACGTTTAGGTTCGTTATTCCCCAAACGTTGTTTTTTATTTTCTTCGTATTCGGAATACGAGCCTTCAAAGAAGAAAACTTCCGAATTGCCTTCAAAAGCCAGAATATGCGTGCAGATGCGATCTAAAAACCAGCGATCGTGCGAGATCACAACGGCGCAACCGGCAAAATTTTCCAAACCTTCTTCCAATGCGCGTAAAGTATTCACGTCTATATCATTCGTCGGCTCGTCCAAAAGTAAAACATTCGCTTCCGATTTCAAAGTCAAAGCCAGATGCAAGCGATTGCGTTCGCCGCCCGAAAGCACGCCGCATTTCTTCTCCTGATCGGCTCCGCTGAAATTGAAACGTCCCAGATAAGCGCGCGAATTGACTTCCTTTCCTCCTACCCTGATAAATTCCGTACCGCCGGAAACGACTTCAAACACCGATTTATTCGGGTCAATGTCGGTATGCGACTGATCGACGTAACCGACTTTCACCGTTTCGCCGACTTCAAATGTGCCTTTATCCGCTTTGTCCAAACCCATGATCAGACGGAAAAGCGTAGTTTTTCCCGCGCCGTTCGGCCCGATAATTCCCACAATGCCGTTGGGAGGAAGCATGAAATTCAAATTGTCGTACAATAATTTATCGCCGAACGCTTTAGCCACGTGCACTGCTTCGATCACTTTATTTCCCAAACGAGGTCCGTTGGGAATGAAGATCTCCAATTTTTCCTCGCGTTCTTTAACGTCTTGATTCAAAAGTTGCTCATAAGAGTTCAAACGCGCTTTTCCCTTCGCTTGGCGCGCTTTTGGAGCCATACGCGACCATTCCAATTCGCGCTCCAAAGTCTTGCGGCGTTTACTGGCCTGCTTTTCCTCCTGCGCCATGCGCGTCGTTTTTTGTTCGAGCCACGAAGTATAATTGCCTTTCCAAGGGATGCCTTCGCCGCGATCCAATTCGAGAATCCAGCCGGCCACGTGATCCAGAAAATAGCGGTCGTGCGTGATGCAAATGACTGTGCCGGCGTATTGTTGTAAGTGCTGTTCCAGCCAGTCGATAGATTCGGCGTCCAAATGGTTGGTCGGCTCGTCGAGCAACAAAATATCCGGCTGCTTCAGCAACAAGCGGCACAAAGCCACGCGCCGCCGCTCGCCTCCCGAAAGCGTGCCGACCAATTGATCTTCGGGCGGACACTGCAAAGCATCCATTGCGCGTTCCAGTTTACTGTCGATGTTCCACGCATCTGTCGCATCAATTTTATCCTGTAATTCGGCTTGGCGGGCAAACAGTTTGTCCATTTTATCGGAATCTTCGTAATATTCCGGCAATCCGAATTTTTCGTTGATCGCCTCATATTCTTTCAGAACATCCACAGTTTCCTGCACGCCTTCCTGCACGATTTCCTTCACCGTTTTCGTGTCGTCCAATTGCGGATCCTGTTCCAGGTAACCTACCGAATATCCCGGAGAAAACACCACTTCGCCCTGATATTCCTTTTCAATTCCTGCAATAATTTTCAGCAAAGTCGATTTTCCCGAACCGTTTAAACCGATAATTCCGATTTTAGCGCCATAGTAAAATGAAAGATAAATATCTTTAAGCACTTGTTTATGAGGAGGAAAAGTTTTACTCACTCCTACCATTGAAAAAATTATTTTTTTATCTTCAGCCATAATCTTTGTATTATTCTGCAAAGATAAACATAAAAAAACAATAAAAATCTTGTTTTATAAAAAATTCCATCGTACCTTTGCGCTCGCTTTCTAAAAGCAAACCGGAGATTCACTAGCTCAGCAGGTAGAGCACATCCCTTTTAAGGATGGGGTCCTGGGTTCGAGCCCCAGGTGGATCACTGATAGAATAACAAAGAAAAAATTTTTTATGGTATGAACTTCTGCAATCGGGATGATTTCAGAAGTTTTTTGTTGTATATTGTGTTTTGTTGTATATTTGTACATAAAAAATAGGCAAAATCTCATTATCAAATACAAATTTTATGAAAAAAATCGCCCTAATTATCTATACATTAACATTATGCTGTGGATTATCCGCCCAAAAAACCGACGCCGGCAAAACATCGAAAGGGAAAATCAGCAAATACGAAATGTTTGTTTATACCAACAATGGCCTTGATACTCAAAGCAATCGCGGTTTCGGAGAAGATTTGCTCAATGCAACACTCGGCGCAGGCAAAGGAATTGCAGGCGGTTACGTCACCTCGTTTATCGACTTGGGCGTGAATATGCTCGGCACGCTGATCACCAAAAACGCTGCCGACCGGAAACAGTGGGAAGAAATCGTAACGGCCGAAAATCAGTTTCAGGAAACCATTTCGACCGAACAGAGCATCAATGATTTTTATGCAAATACCTCAACCAAATCGGCGATGGATCCGCAAGGGATGAAATTCGATGGCATCGGCTGTCTGCGCACAGTGGAAGGCGACACGGCTTTCTTCATCTCTTGCCGCCTCAATCGCGACAAGATCGACCGCATCATCAACCACTCCAAATTTGAATTGACTCTGGATACGTTGATTATCGCGCCTTACCGCGGCAATTTACCCAACTCCACATTCGACAATCGCTTTTCATTTGACGACCGGCAAAATTTGCGCATTGCGCTCGACATCACCCTGACCTCTTCGTGGATGAATATGCAAACGCAATTGCAAAGCGACCAGCAATTAGGCCATTTTACAATTACAATTCCTGTTGCTCAAGTCGATTTGGATAAAAACGGCCGGTTATATTATGTACGTCAAGGAAATGCGCCCGGCAAATACCAAATCGAAGGCGAAAGTTTTATCGTCCCACGCTCGTACATGGGCTTTCGCGATGAAACCGGCGAATATTCCGACAGTTGGGGTACCGGCGAATACAACATTTCCATCCAACTGAAAGAAACTTGCAACGCCACCGACACTTATCGCAACCATTGGAAAGCCAACTGGAAAAAGCGGAAAGAAGCCTCTAAAAAAGAAAATTTCGCCCAGCTCACATGGAAAAAAATCAGCTCGCAAAAATGGAACGAACTCAGCAAACAATGGGTGGTAACGATTGTAAAAGCTCCGGCGGACGTCGCTACAAAAGAATTTTTGGAAGAGATAAAATTGAATGGAACAACGCCGACAAAACCGGCGGCAAGCAGTAGTACGGCGAAATCGGGAAGCGATGGTTCGGCGAAACCGGAAAATAATCAGGGGGGCGACGGACAAGGAAAAGGCGGCGGAAAACCGAAATAATCACACGAGGCTGTTTCATAATCGCAACCAACATCAAATCAATACAATATGAAAACAATTTCTCGAAAAATAATCCTCGCCGCATTTATCTTGATAGCCTTTGATGCAACCGCACAAGATCCTGAAATGATTCAACTGGAAGCCGACAGCTTAATAGAAGCCGGCAATTACGCACAAGCCATTCAATTGCTCGAAAGCAATTTACCTTTATTTGAAGAAGAATCGGATGTACTGTATCCGCTAATCACCTTGTCGCATCTTTGGCTTGCCACGAATGAATATCAAAAACCGGCCAATTACATGCAAAAAATAGGCGAAAGAATTGTTCACAATATCAATTACAATTTTTCGATCATGTCGGAAAGTGAACGCAAGGACGATTGGGAAATGTGGGAAAACTATTTGACATTCTATTACTCGCTCTCTCATTTTTATCCTGTAGATTCGGTGAATCAATTCAATTACAATAATACGCTATTTACAAAAGGCCTTCTATTGCGTGTCCAAAATAATATTCGCGATGCCATTTATTCATCCGGAAATCAAACATTAATCTCACAATATGAAGAATTAGGCAACCTGAATCAACAACTCCAAATTCTTAACCGAAAATATAATCCGGACAAAGAATGGATAAACTCCTTATGGGACTATTACAACGAATCCGATTGGGAAGAAATCGGAAGACAAGGTATAAACCAACGAATCCACGCATTTTTTCATGAACAAAATCTTCCGGACGAAGGACTGATAGAAGATGAATATATATCATTAGTATGGGCGTACAGGAGTTTAGACAGGATTATTACCCAACAGGCTTTCCTTCATTTAAAAAATGATTTATCCACCACTTGGCAAGACGTCCAAAACCAACTCGCCAACGACGAAGCCGCCGTCGAATTTGTTTCTTTCCGCTTGTACAATAAAAATTGGACGGACACCACGCTTTACGCTGCTCTCGTTCTTCGCCCCGGCATGTCTGCTCCGCAATGGATTCCGCTTTGCGAAGCAAAAGAATTGGAACAGTATTTTGTCAACACCGGAGGCAATCAAATGACACAAATTGAGGAGATTTATACCCAAAATGGGAATAAAATTTACCAATTGATGTGGCAGCCGTTGAAAAAATCGTTAGAAGGTGTAAAAACAATTTATTATTCGCCGGCCGGTTTATTACACAAATTATCTTTCGATGCCTTGCCGTTAGAGTCCGGCCAATACAATTTATACTTGGTTTCCAGCACCCGCGAAATCGCTAAACTCAAACAGGCAAATTCAGAAAATTTCCCCGAAGGAGAAGAAATCATTTACGGCGGCCTCACTTATGACGAGCCAAAAACCCACGCACATAAAACCGCCAAACCGGCTGACAACGGCGATGACCGCCGACGTCGCCGCGACAGCGACACTCCCGCACTCGACTTGCGCGCAGCCAGCGGAATCGCCGCATGGAAATACCTCGAAGGCACGCGAACGGAAACCGAACAAATTATCGTCGAACTAAATAATCATAAAATTTCCAACCAATATTATACCGAATCGGCCGGCGACGAACGTTCTTTCAAGCAATTGAGCGGCAGCAACAGCAGTATTCTCCACCTTTCCACGCATGGCTTTTTCTTCCCCGACATCGTAATCGAACATTTCGACGGCATCGCCCAACGCTTGGGCGGAAGCAATACAAAACGCGCCGTCGAAAATCCGCTTTTACGCTCAGGCTTAGTCCTTTCGGGCGTAAATAAAAGGTGGCTTGCCGATAAGGAACTTGCCGATAAGGAAGAAGACGGAATTCTCACTGCCGAAGAAATTTCCCAACTTAATTTGACTAAAACAAAATTAGTCGTGCTCTCGGCCTGCGAAACGGGATTGGGCGACGTCAAAAACAGCGAAGGTGTTTTTGGCTTGCAACGCGCTTTCAAACTCGCCGGCGTAGAAAGTTTGATTATGTCGCTCTGGAAAGTCCCCGACGAAGCCACTTCCGAACTGATGACCGCCTTTTATCGACAATGGCTGGCGGGAAAAACCAAGCAGGAAGCTTTTAAGATGGCGCAAAAACAAGTGAGGGAAAAATACCAATCGCCCTATTATTGGGCGGCGTTTGTGATGATGGATTAAAATTGATAATGAAATAAAAAATGAATCGATTCAAACGAATAGCCATTAAAGTTGGCAGCAATGTCCTGACCCGTAAAGACGGAACGCTGGACGTCACCCAAATGTCGGCATTAGTCGATCAACTGGCTGAATTACACCG
>JAISKG010000097.1 GCA_031261015.1 Dysgonamonadaceae bacterium
GATTGGAATAATGATTTTGACTTTGAAGATGCAGGCGAAGAAATTGTATCGCAAACAGGATTGGCAAGCGGTGCAGGTACGGCAACTTATGCAGTTCCTTCATCAACTCCTGCCGGCACATACCGTATGCGTATTTATGCCTGCGACAATGATTTTACGCCAACACCTTGCGGAAGTGTTTCCTGGGGCGAAGTAGAGGACTATACGCTTCATGTACTTGCTGCGCCTGTTTGCTCGCGCCCGTCTTCCATTTCCGCAGGCAGCATTACCGCAAGTGGCGCAACTATTACTTGGACACCCGCAGGCGATGAAACTTCGTGGGAATTTGAATATTCTGTTAATCCCAATTTTTCGGGCGCAACAACAGAAATTTTAAGCACACCAAGCAAAGTTCTTTCGGAATTAAATGCTTCTACAAACTATTATATTCGTGTTCGTACTATCTGTACATCCGAAAACAGCGAATGGCGCGAGGAAAGTTTTACAACACCGTGCGGCTTGGCAAAAATTCCTTATTCGGAAAATTTTAACAATATTACAGCCGTAGATTATACATCGGAAGGAAATTTGCCTTCGTGTTGGAACTCGTTTACAAACCACCCTGCTTACAAAGCACCGCACGTTATTGCAAACGGTATGTATAACAATTCTATGGGAGCAATGACTTCAAATGCGTTGTTATTTGTAAATAGTGTTGTAGGAAATACTTCGTATGCCGTTTTACCCGAATTCAACACTGCATATAATTTATTACAAATGAGTTTTTATGTAAGATGGGAAAGCATTACATATTTTGGAACGCTTGACTTGGGTTATGTAACTGATGCAAGTAATTTTTCTACATCAAATGCTACATTTACTTCTTTAAAACAAATACCAACATCGGCCAATGCTACCATAGTTACAGAAAATTTGAGTGTTTACACAATTCCTGTGGGAGCGCGGCTTGCGTTTAAATATTATTTGAACGGTGATTATTACGGACTGATTATTGACGACATAAATTTATTGATAGTTCCGCCGACAGTTACAACGCAAGCAGCCACAGAAAAAACGCAAACTTCGGCTGTGTTGAACAAAACGGTAACGGCAGGCGCAGAAACGACTATTGTTGAGGGATTTAAATACAGAAAAGTTGGTGAAACAACTTGGGAAAATTCCACAGACGGCGTTTTAAGTGGTTTAATTCCAAATACTGAATATGAATTTTATGCCTATGCAAATACGGCAATATACCCGAATAACAACGGCGTAACATTGACTTTCAGCACTTTGGCGCACACCGCACCGGTAGTTACAACTTTGCCTGTGGTAGATTACGATGCAACTTCAGCTGTTTTGTTGAAGAGTGTAACGGTAGGCACGGAAACAATTACTGCACAAGGTTTTCAATACAAAAAAGTCAGTGAAACAGATTGGGAAAATTCCACAGACGGCATTTTGAGTGGTTTAATGCCAAATACCGAATATGAATTTTACGCTTATGCGACAACCGAAACGTTTGATATTCACGGCGAAACGTTGTCCTTTTCAACTATTATAACAGGCATAGACGATATTTTGGAAAATCCACTTTCAATCTATCCAAATCCTGTTATTGACGAATTGAACATTAAGAATGGAAATTTAAAAATTAATTCTGTGCAGATTTTAGATATTACAGGCGGAATAATTTACAATTTACAATCAACAATCAACAATTCTATCAATGTAAGTTCGTTGCCGCAGGGCGTTTATCTTATAAGAATAAACACCGACAACGGAGTAAAAACGGAGAGGTTTATCAAGAAGTAAAAAAAGAAAACCTGTTAAGTCTTAAAAGCTTAACAGGTTTTTTTTATCGAAAAAAGTCCGGTTTCGTCATTGCGAACCGTTAAGTGAAGCAATCCAGCATATTGGTTTTCAATGGATTGCTTCGGGCTTCGCCCTAGCAATGACGTGCAAAACACTCTTTTTGGACAACCTTCATTTTTATATCGTTTTCCGCAAACGCGCCACGGGAATATTCAACTGCTCGCGATACTTCGCCACCGTCCGCCGCGCAATATCGTAACCCTGCTGCTTCAGCTCCTTAACCAAAATATCATCCGTTTTCGGGTGAATTTTGTTTTCCGAATCAATACATTTTTTCAAAATGGCTTTGATGGCTCGCGTCGAAACTTCCTCGCTTTCTTCGTTGGTTAACGATTCGGAAAAGAAAAATTTCAAGGGATAAATGCCCCAATTGGTTTGTACGTATTTACTGTTGCTCACACGCGAAATAGTTGAAATATCATAGCTGCAACGTTCGGCTACATCTTTCAAAATCATGGGTTTAAGATCGGTTTCTTCACCGGAAAGGAAAAAATCGCGCTGAATGTCCAAAATGGCGAGCATCGTCGTTTCCAAGGTGAGATGACGTTGCTTGATCGCATCGATAAACCATTTGGCCGAATCTAATTTTTGCTTCACGAATTGTACAGTGTCTTTGGTGTGCTGGGTCGGCGATTTTTCCTGGGAATAAGCCCTCAGCAAATCGCTGTACTCCTTATTCACCCGCAATTCGGGAATGTCTTTTTCCAAAAGCGTGAAATACAATTCGCCGTTGCTCGTTTCGACGTAAAAATCGGGCTGGATTTGCGCCAGCTTGGTTTCCAATGCACTTTCCCATGCTCCGCCGGGTCGAGGATTCAACAAGGTGATCTCCTTGACGACCGCTTTCATTTGATCTTCGGAAATATCCAGCGATTTAATGATTTTTTCGTATTGTTTTTTGGAAAACGCGTCGAAATACTGAGTTAAAATCTTAGCCGTCAGCGTGCGAACCGGCGTCGGCTCTTTCCGTTTCAGTTGCAGCAACAAACATTCCTGCAAATTGAACGCGCCTACGCCCGGCGGATCTAATTCCTGAATGACGGCAATCACTTTTCTGATTTCTTCGGCCGGTATATCGATTGAATATTGAAACGCCAGATCGTCGGAAATTGCTTCGGGTTCACGGCGCAAATAACCGTCTTCATCCATGTTTCCGAGTAAGTAAAATCCGATTTGCGTTTCGTGCGGCGACAGATTTTTCAACCGCAATTGATCGGTCAGGTATTCCTGAAACGATTCGGATTCGGCGTAAGATATTTCTTCTCTTGTCGTTTCGCGCGATTGGTAACTTTGTTGCAGTTTATAATCGGGAATATCGTCTTCGGTCAAGTAATCGCCCAAGCCCAAATCGTCGGAGAATGGATCGTCTTCGTAGCGGTCTTCGTTCTGATCGTCCGGATTATCGCTTTCCGTTTCGGAATAAATACCGGGAATTTCTTCCAACGCCGGATTTTCTTCCAGTTCGCTATTGATCCGGTTTTCAAGCTCAAGCGTAGTCAATTCCAACAATTTTACCTGCTGGATTTGCAAAGGAGATAATTTTTGCTGTTGCCGGGTAGTAAGCTGTTGCTTAATCATTGCCTGTCTATTTCCAAATCGGATGCAATCACTTTAATTTGTAATTTGTTTTCTCCTTTCTTTAAGGTAATAGCCGATGGGACTAAAGAGAAACCGGTGGAATAATCGTAATCGCCGTAACTGGTAGAGCTGGCGTAATCCACTTGTACCGGAATTAAAAGTAGTTTTAAATCTTCTGCTTGTCCGTCTTTTGCACGGTCGATCGCTTGTTGAATCAAGTTGGAAATATTATCGAAATCGTACGAAGCGGTCGAACTTGTGTAAGTCGTCGTGTAAGTGGTTTTAAAATCAGCGGCTTTATTATTTTTTCCAAAGAATGTGGCGACCGAATCGGGTTCGATCAACAGTAATTTGGCTTTTGTCGAAGCAGTGAGTGTTCCGGTTCCGGGGAAAGGTAACGTGTAAGGACCTCCCGGCGCATCGGCATTGATTTTCAATCTCACACTGTTGAATTTCTTTTTCCCGATTCCTTGCATGATATCGGAGATCGGAATAGTGATTTGCGCAAAAATTCCCGTGGGCGCTTTCAGATACAATTTATCGTTGTCTTTGAGCAATTCCGAATCGTTGGAACTGCGGATCGCATTGAGTTGCCGCACTTCTTTTGTCACGAGCAACGAAGCGTAAGTCGGCCGTTCCACAATACTATCTACTATCTGAGTTGTGGTGCGAAGCAAAGTATCGCGCCGCGTGTAATACATATTAAATTCCGTGCGTTCCACATTGATTAAACAACCGGTTCCGAAAGTAGATTTTACATAAGTTCCCGGAAATGTTTTCAAAAAATCATTGGGCAAAGAAGAGCCATAACCTTTGTTTTGCTTGTAAGTATTGAAAAGCGATTGACCGATTTCGCGGTGAATGGGGATCGAAACCAATTTATACGGCTTCAAGACGTTGCGAACAGAATCCGAAAGCGATAGATCGTAGGCGGTATAAGTTTTTTTGCCCCAAACGGTATTTAAATCGGCATAATTTTCCGGTTTTACATTGGTATAAAAATGATTATCCAATGCTTTAATCACAGGATAAACAGTTACTTCCATAGGAGCCAACGAATCGCCTACATAAGTAGAAAACCAGATCTTGACTTCCACCGAATCAATGTGATTGTCGATGATATGAATGGTATCGAATCCGACCGACGGATAATATTGGCAGAGGTAACCGGCTTGAATATCGCCATATTGTGCATCGTAAAACTTACCCAGCAGTCCGTAGATCGTATTCGTGTAAAGCGAATCCATTTTGATGGTGGTTGCTTCCAGATTAAACACAGCATCGTAAACTTCGATTTGATCTTCTTTGGGTTGGATGCCCATTCCTACGGAATCGAGCGTATCATCGCAAGCCCAACACAATAAACTCAAGCAGATGCTGAAGAAAAAGAGTTTTGTTTTCATTCGTTTGAAAAATTAACTGGCAAGAATTTGATCGTAAAAATTATTAAACGCATCTATATAAGTGTCTTCGTTCTGATATTCGAGGAACGGAACGTTCTCTTTTTGTTGCGCGTACGCTTTGACATTCTCGTTAATAGCTGTACTCCCTTGAATTACGCCATCGGAAAAATCAATCGCCAATTTGCTCAACGAGGCGAAATCGGATTTATCTTTAAGCGGTTTCAAATCGGTATGCGTCACGCCTTCGACTTTGAGTTTCTTGGGAAAATCCTCGTGAAGCGGTTTTTGAAAATCGTCGTTATAAACCGAATAAACAACCTTAGCATTTTTAAAGCAAGGGTCTCCTTTGTAATGTTTTTTAATATACAACGGAGCCAAAGCCGTCATCCAGCCGTGGCAATGAATGAGATCGGGTGTCCAGCGTAATTTTTTGACGGTTTCTATTACTCCCCTGACGTAGAAGATGCTACGTTCATCGTTATCGTCAAATTCGTTGCCGTCGGCATCATGCAACAGATGTCGCCGCTGGAAGAAATCTTCGTTGTCGATGAAGTAAATTTGCATGCGCGCTGCTTGGATCGAGGCTACTTTGATAATCAACGGATGATCGGTGTCGTTGATGATCAAATTCATTCCCGATAGCCGGATTACTTCGTGCAGTTGGTTGCGGCGCTCGTTGATAAGGCCGAATTTAGGCATGAACGTCCGGATTTCCTTGCCGCGTTCATGAATTCCCTGCGGTAATCTACGCGCAATAATAGACATTTCGGTGTCAACAAGATAAGGTGAAATTTCCGTCGTGATAAAAAGGATCTTTTTCGCTCCCATTGTATGTTTTTAGAGGTTCAATTAGGCTACAAAGATAATAAAAAAAAACGACGTGAAATCAAAAAATATTCACTAATAACTCTCAATAAATTATAAGAAGCGTTTTTATTTGGGAAGTATTGCATCTTTTTATACTTTTGTAGCCTCATAAAAACAACCGATCAAGTATGTTTGAAAATTTAAGTGACCGGCTCGAAAGGTCGTTCAAATTATTAAAAGGAGAAGGTAAAATTACCGAAATTAATGTCGCAGAAACGTTGAAAGACGTCCGGAAAGCTTTGTTGGACGCCGACGTTAACTATAAAGTAGCCAAGACATTTACCGATACGGTGAAAGAAAAAGCCTTGGGACAAAATGTGCTGACGGCCGTCAAGCCGAACCAGTTGATGGTGAAGATTGTTCACGACGAATTGGCGGAATTGATGGGTGGAGAAACGGCTGAACTGGATCTGAAAGGCAAACCGGCCGTGATTTTGATGTCGGGTTTGCAAGGTTCGGGAAAAACGACTTTCTCCGGGAAACTGGCCAAAATGCTGAAAGAAAAGAAAGGCCGGCATCCTTTGCTGGTGGCCGACGATATTTACCGTCCGGCGGCCATCGACCAGTTGAAAGTGCTCGGCGAACAAATCGGCGTTCCTGTTTACGCCGAAGAATCCAATAAAAATCCTGTTGAAATTGCGCAAAATGCTATTCGGCACGCGAAACAAAACGGCTTCGATATTGTGATTATCGACACTGCCGGCCGCTTGGCTGTCGATGAGCAGATGATGAACGAAATCGCCGCGATCCAATCGGCTGTTCGTCCCGACGAAGTCCTGTTTGTTGTCGATTCGATGACCGGACAGGATGCCGTCAATACCGCCAAAGAATTTAACGACCGCTTGAATTTTACCGGCGTCGTTCTCACGAAATTAGACGGTGATACGCGCGGTGGTGCGGCTCTTTCGATTCGCACGGTCGTAAACAAACCCATCAAATTTGTCGGAACCGGCGAAAAGATGGATGCCATCGATCCTTTCCATCCCAATCGTATGGCCGACAGGATTTTGGGAATGGGTGACATCGTTTCGCTGGTCGAAAAAGCGCAGGAGCAATTCGACGAAGAAGAAGCCAAGCGTTTACAGAAAAAAATTGCCAAGAACCAGTTCGATTTCAACGATTTCCTTTCTCAAATTCATCAAATTAAGAAAATGGGAAATCTGAAAGATTTGGCTTCCATGATTCCGGGCGTTGGCAAAGCCATCAAGGATTTGGATATCGACGACGACGCATTTAAAAGTATTGAGGCCATTATTTATTCGATGACTCCGGCCGAACGCGGCAATCCCGCGCTGTTGAGTTCTTCCCGCCGTACGCGCGTAGCCAAAGGCAGCGGCACCTCTGTAACGGAAGTCAACAAATTGCTGAAACAATTTGAAGAAACCCGCAAAATGATGAAAATGATGACGGCTTCCAAAATGATGGGGAAAGGATTTCGAAAAAAATGAAACTGATTGATGGAAAAGCGATTGCTGCTCAAGTAAAAGCCGAGATCGCCGAAGAAGTAAAACAAATCGTTGCTTCCGGCGGAAAACGGCCGCATCTGGCAGCTATT
>JAISKG010000135.1 GCA_031261015.1 Dysgonamonadaceae bacterium
TGTCAGGTCACGATAAGTAAATCCTGTGAAACCTCCTGTGTGTGTAGATAATACGGCTGTCGGAAGCACGGTAGTTTCAATTCCTGCCGCCGAAATAATCGGCAGAGCTACCGTCAGCGAGCATTTGCCGAAACCTGATATATCGTGGATCGCGGCCACCCTTTTCAATTGTTGCATAGTGAATTCCTTTTTTATTATGGGACAAAGGTAAAACAAAATAATTATTTTATGTTATCTTTGTAGCCAAATTCATCGGGAATCACAACGATTTTATACACATAAATTCATAATAATATGGTAAGTTACAAAGAATTAGGCTTAGTCAACAGCCGCGAAATTTTCAAAAAAGCAATTGCAGGAAAATATGCTGTTCCTGCGTTTAATTTCAACAACATGGAACAAATGCAAGCCATTATTCAGGCTTGCGTGGAGGAAAATTCCCCGGTGATTTTGCAAGTGTCGAGCGGTGCACGCAAGTATGCGAACCAGACGATTTTGCGTTACATGGCGCAAGGCGCGGTAGAATACGCCAAAGAATTAGGAAAAAACATTCCTATCGTGCTGCACTTGGATCACGGCGATACTTTCGAATTGTGCAAAAGTTGCATCGAGTTTGGTTTCTCTTCCGTGATGATCGACGGTTCGCATCATCCTTATGATGAGAATGTTGAGTTGACCCGCAAAGTTGTTGAATACGCACACAAATACGACGTGACCGTCGAAGGCGAACTGGGCGTTTTGGCCGGTATCGAAGACGATGTCGTAGCCGAACACCATACTTATACGCAACCCGAAGAAGTGGAAGATTTTGTATCGAAAACCGGCGTCGATTCGCTGGCGATTTCGATTGGTACTTCGCACGGAGCCAACAAGTTCAAACCCGAACAATGCACGCGTAATGCGGAAGGCGTTTTGGTACCACCTCCCTTGCGTTTCGATATTTTGGAAGAAGTCGAAAAACGCATTCCCGGATTCCCCATCGTATTGCACGGCGCTTCTTCTGTTCCCCAAAAATACGTTGAAATTATCAACGAAAACGGCGGTCGATTGAAAGACGCCATCGGTATTCCCGAAGAACAATTGCGCCGCGCTGCTCAATCGGCTGTATGTAAAATTAATATCGATTCCGACGGTCGTTTGGCGATGACGGCGGCTATCCGCGAAACCTTCAACACGCATCCCGAATGGTTCGATCCCCGTCAGTATTTAGGCCCGGCTCGCGAATGGTTGAGAGAATTGTATAAACACAAGGTAGTACACGTGTTAGGATCGGCTGGCAAGGCATAAATCGCCTTTTTGTAGAGACACGAATGATATCCCCTTCTTACTTTTGCAGGAAGGGGATATTTTTTTCGTTTCCCAATCGCTTCGTTTCATTGGGGATTATTCACATTTAATTCTTCGGATTTGGATTGCAATAAGGTGCAACTCTCGCTCAAAACCCTATACAAAGCTTGCAACTCCGGCTTACCCTTCAGCATTTCAAGGTGCTTTTCAATAATCGCAGCATCCCCCCGCGCCGCCGGCCCCGTCTGCGCTTCCCGCGGATGCAAATATTCAATCTTCGCCGCTGTTTCCCGGATCAAAGGCTTGATCAAATCGAATGATAAATGATTTTCTTCGAGGATTTGCGCCGCTAAAACATACAAATGATTGCTGAAATTATTTGCGATCACCGCCGCCAGATGTAATTGCTGCCGCTGCTCCGACGAAAGCCTGAGTACTTTGGACGAAAGCCGAGAAGCCAAAGCCATCAATTGCGCTTCCTCTTCCGGCAAATGCGCTTCAACGAAAAAAGGCACGTCGTCCAAAGCGATTTCCCGCGATCGACTCAAGGTTTGCAAAGGATAACATACGCTGTAATGATCTGTAAATTCTGCAAATACATCCATCGGAACGCTTCCGGAAGTATGCACCCACAAACCGGGCAACGGCGGCAGCGTTTTCCCAATCTCCGGCAAAGCCGAATCACTCACGGCAAAAAAATACAAATCGGCGTCGGCAATGATTTGCCGGCTGTCGTTTGTATAATCTGTTCCGAGCCGTTCGGCTAATGCCTTGGCCGAAGCCAAACTGTGACTGTAAATCTGTGCAACCGGAAAGCCTTTCGCTTGCAAAGCAACGCTTAAATGAGTTGCTACATTTCCGGCTCCGATGACCGATATTTTCCGATATGAACTTTCTCCCATACTAATTTTTCTTCGTTATGCGGTTTGCCTTCGCGGGCTTTATGGCCGATAGCAACTATACATCCCACAGAGAGTTGCAACGGAATATCGAGCAAATCGCGAACGTATTGCTCCGAATCATAACCGCTTTCGGTTTCGCGACCCCGGATTTGAATCCAGCAACTGCCCAAGCCCAAGTCTTCGGCTTGCAACTGAATAAAATTCGCGGCAATAGCGGCATCTTCCAAATGCGCTTCGCTCTGCATCGGATCGGTTAAAACGACAATCGCTAAGGCGCAATTTTCAACAAAAAAAGCGCCCGACGACTTGCAGACAGCCAATTTTTTCAAAACTTCCTTGTCTTCGACCAAGATAAATTGCCACGAACGGCTGTTTTTTGATGACGGCGCCATAAGCGCGGTCTTCATGATTTGTTCCACATTTTGAGGCGATAACGGTTCGCCGGTGTACTGCCTCACGCTTCTGCGCTGGGTAACAAGTGCTGCAAAACTGTTCATTTTGATAAAATATAATTACTTTTGCGAAAATAATTCATTTTATCGGATAATTCTTTATGCGGAGGAAATTATTTTTTTTGTTTGTCCTATTAATGGGAAGTGCGTCAATGCCGTCGAAGGCTCAGGAATCGCCGACACAAGTACGGTATTCGGTGATGAATTTGCATGCACTCCGCTATTATCAGTTTGAAACTGAAGCTGATGAGTTATTGGGAAAACTGTGGGATCAGGAGTTGCCGGAACCGGCTTTTGAAGATCAAAAAACTTCCGTCGATTTCATGTTGAATCAAGCGGTATTGCAAAATTCTTCCTTTTTTTCGTCTTCGGTCGATGATTGGCTGTATCGCTATATCCTTGGTTTATACGGAAAATGGACGGAATATATGCGGCCATTGAGCGAAAAGCCGGAGATTTTGGACTTAAATTTGTTTTTATCGCTGGATTCCAAAGAGGGAAACCGTCGAAACACCATTTCCAGCGAAGGCTTTTTTGAAATTCTGGGACGGGATAATATGCTGCGCTTGTGGAACGATATTCTGGGCGACGCCGATTTGTTCCGCCGCAAAAGCGATGTGATTTTGTT
>JAISKG010000168.1 GCA_031261015.1 Dysgonamonadaceae bacterium
CGCGGTCGATTTGGTCGATGTTGTGGATAAAACTGGTTCCTTCGGCGCTCATAGCGGCGATCAGCAAAGCGATTCCGGCGCGAATATCGGGCGAAACCATATTCGCCGCACGCAAAGGATAGCGGCGATTGGAACCGATGACCGTCGCGCGGTGCGGATCGCACAAAATAATCTGTGCGCCCATGTCAATCAGTTTATCTACAAAGAACAAGCGGCTTTCAAACATTTTCTGGTGAATGAGCACGCTTCCGTTGGCTTGCGTGGCGACGACCAAAAAAACGCTCAGCAAATCGGGCGTTAAGCCGGGCCAGGGCGCGTCGGCAATTGTCATGATAGAGCCGTCGATAAACGTGTCGATTGTGTAGGATTCCTGCGCGGGAACAATCAGGTCGTCGTTTTCCGTATAAACCGTAATGCCCAAGCGGCGAAAAGCATCGGGAATGATTCCCAAATCGTCGTAAGATACATTTTTGATTCGCAGTTCAGAGCCTGTCATGGCAGCCATCCCGATGAAACTTCCGACTTCAATCATATCGGGCAAAATGGTGTGTTCGCAGCCGTGCAGTTCCGCTACTCCCTCGATCGTCAACCGGTTGGAAGCCAATCCTTCGATATGCGCGCCCATTGTTAGCAACATGCGCGTAAGTTGTTGCAAATAAGGTTCGCAAGCGGCGTTATAAATGGTTGTTTTACCTTCGGTCAAGACAGAAGCCATCAGAATATTGGCGGTTCCGGTCACCGAAGCTTCGTCGAGCAACATGTATTGTCCGCGTAAACCGCCGGATTTCACTTCGTAAATCTGCCGATCTGCATCGTATTGAAATTCGGCGCCCAATTTTTGAATGCCCAAAAAGTGCGTATCCAAGCGGCGGCGGCCGATTTTATCGCCTCCGGGCTTGGGAATCAAGGCATAACCGAAACGAGCGACCAACGGACCAACCAACATGACCGAGCCTCGTAACGATGCGCTCTTTTTGAAAAACTCTTCCGTTTGCAAATAATCCAGATTCACATTATCGGCTTGAAACGTATAAGTTCCGGGCTTCGGATGATCTATTTTTACGCCCATCTCACTCAATAAAATAATCAGATTATTGACATCCAAAATATCAGGAATGTTGTGAATCGTCACTTTTTCGGAAGTCAGTAAAACGGCGCAAATCACTTCCAAGGCTTCGTTTTTTGCACCTTGTGTGGTGATTTCTCCTTGCAATTTATGTCCGCCTTCAATTACAAATGTAGCCATTGGGATTAATTTTTTTGTCTGCGCATCATATTATTATTCCGGGGTTTTTTCGACAAAATCTCTTTAGATTCGGTCAATTTATATTCTTCTTCGTTTAAAACGATTTTTCCTTTGGACAATTGAGTTAAGTCACTGAATATTTTACTGTCGTCAACCACTTCTTTATTCCAAGTCAAAAAAGATTTTTTCATGTGATTGGCTAACAAGCTAACCAAATATTCTTTTTCTTCGCTTTCGGAGAATTTAATTGCTTCTTTAATCATATCTTCCAGATATTTACCGTAATGCTTGTAGGTAAATTTACTGGTTGGATACGGTAATTTCGACGGCTTGATATACAAATCTTCTTTTTTGATTACTTCATACGGATAATCGATGTCTAACGAAAAATCAGCCATAATTGCCAGATGATCCCACAAGATATGCTTGAAATCGTTCACGTCGCGCAGGTGCGGAAACAAATTTCCCATGATTGAAATGATAGTGTCGGCGCACTTGGTGCGTTCTTCGCGGTCGGAAATCGACACGCAATAATCGACCATATTTTGGATATTCCGGCCGTATTCAGGTAAGGCCAAACGCTTCTCCTGCGTGTTGTACTTCATGTTTGTTATCATAATTCTACTGTTGTTTGTTTGATTTTTTGAAGGCTTTCCTGCATCGTATGGATCACCAGATCGCACCACCGGTCAAATTCCGGATCTGCTTTTTGATATTCGGAGTGCGCCAAAACGTAACGGATCGTTTCTTTAATCCCTTGATCGAAGCGTTTTTTCGCAACGAATCCGGGCACTAAACGTTTCAGCTTGGTATTGTCGAAGACGACGGAAGTTGCCTTGTCGCCTAACAGACTGCCGGTGAAATCATAATCGCCGGTGGCTGCCAGAAATTCCGACGATACGTGAACGGCTTTCAACGGAACATTCAATTCGCAGGCGATACATTGATATATCTGATTCCAAGTCAGTGTTTCGTCGGAAGTGATTTGCACGGCTTCTCCTAAAGCATGGATATTTCCGATCAATCCGGTGAAGGCTTGGGCAAAATCGCTGTTGTGCGTCATGGTCCACAGGGAAGTTCCGTCGCCGTGAATGATGACGGGTTTTCCGTCGAGCATCCGTTGCACCACTTGCCAACTTCCGTTTTTCCCGTGAACGCCCAGCGGAACCGAACGCTCGTCGAAAGTGTGGCTCGGTCGAACGATAGTGACCGGAAAATGATTTTCGCGGTACATTTGCATCAAATATTCTTCACAAGCGATTTTTTCGCGCGAGTAGAGCCAATAAGGATTGGCGAGCGGCGTCGCTTCCGAAACGCGGTAATCCGACAAAGGCTTTTGATAAGCCGAAGCCGAACTGATAAAGATAAATTGCCGCGTTTTGTGTTGAAACAAGCGGTAATCGCGTTGTAAATGTTCGGGAACAAACGCGATGAAATCGGCCACGCAATCGAAATCCAAATCACGGATCAATGTGGCGACTTCGCTCTCTTTATTTATATCCGCAGTCAGCGAAATTGCGCCCGCAGGAAGACAATCATTTCTGTTTCCCCTGTTTAGAAGATACAATTCATGTCCTTGTTGGATTAAAAGTTTGGAAATAGCGATGCTGATGGTGCCTGATCCACCGATAAATAGAATTTTCATGATGCAAATTTATCTATTTTTAAGTCTGCA
>JAISKG010000184.1 GCA_031261015.1 Dysgonamonadaceae bacterium
CTGTTTAAGTCGATCGCGTATAAGTTCGTAAGTTGCAGTCGATGAATAGCTTCCATATCTTCCGGAGCAATTCCGCCGCTCAGGAAAAACGGAGTTGTCCCGGTATAACCGGCCAACAATTGCCAATCGAATTTTTCACCGGAGCCCCCATAATCCGGCGTTTTCGTGTCGAACAAATAATAATCACACACGCCGGCGTACAACACGGATAACGTGAGATCTTTCGCATTTTCGATGGGAAAAGCTTTGATGACTTGAACGCCCGAAGCTTTTAATTCTTTACAAAAAACAGGAGATTCATTCCCATGTAACTGAACGAATTGCAAATCGTATTGCCGGATTTTCTCGCTGATTGTTTCCATTGAAGCATTCACGAAAACGCCGACTTTTTGAATCGAAGCAGGCAGTGAGCGCACCATTTTCGGATCCAAGTTTTCTACGTAACGAGGCGATTTTTCATAAAAAATCAGTCCCATCAGATCGACGGGCAATTGTGCTAATTCGCTGATATTTTGGGGATTTTTCATCCCGCAGACCTTGATTTTCATGTAAGAGCTTGTATAAAAGTTTGCAATGTTTCGGCCGGCCGGCCGGTTTTCATAAAATTTTCGCCCATCAAAAAACCTTGAAATCCGGCCTTACGCAGTTCGATAACTGTTTGAGGATCGGAAATTCCGCTTTCCGAAATTTTTACGTAACCATTTGGGATTTGTCCGGCTAATGCAATCGTATGCCGGATATCCGTTGCAAACGTTTTCAAATCGCGGTTGTTGATGCCGACCACGTCCGCGTAAGGCTGAACATAAGCAAGTTCCGTTTCGTCGTGAATTTCGAGTAGCACTTCCAAACCCAATTTGTGAGCCAAGTGAGCCAGTCGAGCGGTTTCCTCTTGCGTGAGGCAAGCGGCGATCAATAAAACGACGTCCGCGCCCAAAACTTTCGATTGATAAATTTGATAATCGTCTAAAATAAAATCCTTTCGCAAGATGGGAATGCGCGTAATGCGTTTGCGCGACTTGCGGAAATCGCGAAACGAGCCACCGAAAAACTCTTGATCCGTCAGAATGGAAATCGCGGCTGCGCCGGCTTGCTCGTAGGCTTGCGTAATTGTGGGCGCATCGGCGTTGGGATGAATCCAACCTTTGGACGGTGAGCGGCGCTTAAATTCCGCAATAATCCCTGATGGAGAATGGATTAACGCTTGTTTCAATGAAATCGTCGAATGCCCGGTGACATCCAAAAAATTCAGGATGTAATCCAAAGGCATTTCTTCCTTCTGACGTTCGATCTCTTGTCGTTTATGTGCGCAAATCATTTCCAAAATATCCATAATCAACGATTTTTAGGTATTGATGGTTAGAAATTTCTCAAACGTTTTTTTCGCTTTGCCCGATTCCAAGGATTCGCGGGCTTTCGTAAGGCATGCCGACAAATCTAATTGAGGTTCAATCGTTTGAATAGCAACAGCGGCATTGATCAGTACCACGTTTTTTTGAGCTTCGATGGCTGTATTGTTTAAAATGTGGTCGAAAATCGCGGCGGCTTCCTGCGGCGTGTTTCCTCCGTAAAGTTCTTCGGGCTGCGCTTTCGCAAATCCCAGAGATTCAGGGGTATAAATTTGCTCTTCTTCCCGGTTGATAATTTTGAAAGTATCGGTCAACGAAATTTCATCGTAACCGTCCAAGCTGTGCACAATCGCGAAATCCGCACCGTTTTCCTGATAAATATAATTGTATAAGCGCGCCATTTTCAAATCGTAAACTCCTAAAACTTGCCGATTGGGCATCAAAGGATTGACGATTGGACCTAAAATATTAAAGAACGTGCGAACGCCCAAAGCTTTACGCACCGGTGCGACTGTTTTCAACGCCAGATTGAACAGCGGCGCGTGCAAATAAGCAATATTCGTTTCATCCAGAGAGCGTTGGTGCAACTCTATATCTTTCGAAAATTTTACGCCGTGCTCTTCCATCACGTTCGAGGCTCCGCTCACCGAAGTAGCTCCTATATTCCCGTGTTTCACCACTTTATATCCGGCTCCGGCCGTCACAAAACAAGCTGCCGTAGAAATATTGAACGTATTTTTACCGTCGCCGCCCGTGCCCACAATGTCGATCGGATTATATTCGCGCAGGGCATCGACGTTGACGCGCATTTCGAGTAAAGCTTCGCGAAATCCGAGGATTTCGTCCACGCTGATGCTCCGCATAAAAAAGACCGTCATAAACGAAGCGATCTGACTTTCATTGAATTGGCCTTCCGCCATGCGGGTCAGTACGGATTTCGCTTCCTCGCGGCTGAGGTATTGATGTTCAAATAAACGGTTGAGTATTGTCTTCATTGTCGTGAGAGTTAATTGTTTGTAAGAAATTGAGCGATCATGCTTTGCCCGCCGGGCGTAAGGATCGATTCGGGATGGAATTGTACGCCGTGCACATCCAATTGACGGTGTTTTACAGCCATGATTCGTCCTTCGCGATCAACAGCCGTCACCAGCAAGTCATCCGGGAAATTCTCATAGCCGGCGATCCACGAATGATAGCGACCGACTTCGATTTCCTTTGGTAAGCCATTGAATATCCGGTCTTCGGCAATAATTTGAATCGGAGTTGCAACGCCGTGATAAACATCCGATAAATTCACAAGTTGCCCGCCGAAAGCTTCCACAATCGCTTGATGTCCCAAGCAGACGCCTAAAATACTTTTCGATGGTGCAAAACGTTTAATCAGAGAAAGTAATAATCCAGCTTCAGAAGGAATGCCCGGCCCCGGCGACAAAATGATTTTATCGAATCGTTCCACTTCTTCTAAGGAGATACGGTCGTTCCGGTGAACTTCCAAATCTTTATAACCCAACGATTTGATTAAATGAACCAAATTGTAGGTAAAAGAATCGTAATTATCGAATACTAAAATTTTCATATTCAATTGATGATTTTTTCAGCTGTGTCGATGGCTTTTTTCAGCGCGCCTAATTTATTATTAACTTCTTGTAATTCAGATTCTTCCTTCGATCGAGCCACCACGCCGGCGCCGGCTTGATAATACAGTACATTGTTTTTACTGATAAACGAACGAATCGTAATTGCTTGATTCACATCACCATTGAATCCAATATAGCCGATGCAGCCGCCATACGCGCCGCGATTGTGCGGTTCGATGTCGCGAATTAATTCCATCGCGCGAACTTTCGGCGCGCCCGAAAGCGTTCCAGCCGGAAAAGTATCCGCATAAATCCGGATCGGATTGCTTCCCGCTTTCACATCGCCGACAACCCGAGAAACCAGATGAATGACGTGCGAATAAAACTGCACTTCCTTGTAAAAATCGACACGAACGTTTTCAGTGTTCTTACTCAAGTCGTTACGTGCCAAATCGACCAGCATGACATGTTCGGCGTTTTCTTTCGGATCTTTCAGTAACTGTTGCGCCAGTTGCTTGTCTTTTTCATCGTCGCCCGTCCGTCGGAAAGTGCCGGCAATCGGATCTATATAGGCTTGACCTTTCGTAATCCGACAATGCGTTTCAGGACTGGAACCGAAAATCCGAAACGAACCAAAATCAAAATAAAACAAATAAGGCGAAGGATTGATCGACCGTAAAGCGCGATACACTTTGAAATCGTCGCCGGCAAAAGCCTGTGAAAAACATCGAGATAGCACTATTTGAAAAACATCGCCCCGAAGACAATGTTGGATGCCTCGGCCAACCATCGCTTTGTAATCTTCGTCCGTGATCGACGACGATTCCTCTCCTTTTGTCCGGAAATTGTAAGAAGCATAATTGCGATTATTTAAAATCGCCAATACTTCGTCGATCCGGCTTTCTTCACCATCGATCCGGTTTTCGATCACCGTTAATTCGTTTTTATAATGATTGACAACGATGATGTAACGATAGAAAAGATAAATCATTTCGGGAATGTCGCTCGCGCCAAATACTTGTTTTTCAGGATTTACCGATTCGAAATAACGGACGGCGTCGTAAGCGGTGTAACCGAAAAAACCGTTGTAGCCTGTCGGATTGCGATCTTCCTTGATTTCAAACGACCGGATGAAGCGATGCCATTGATCGGCCAAAATTCCGGGTTCGTCGTTTACGGAGTCAACCTCCACAGTTCCATCTGGATACGTCCGTTCGATCCGGCCTTGCTTGACTTCCATTCCGGCGATCGGATTCAATCCGATAAATGAAACGGAATTTTCGTTACCATGAAAATCGGAACTTTCCAACAAAACCGATTTCGGATATACATCCCTTACTTTCAAATAAATACTGACCGGCGTTTGAAGATCGGCCAAAATAGTTTTACTCGTCGTGCGAATGATTGTTTTCATAATTTTTGCGTATATTGAATGTAAGTTTCCATATCTTTATCGCCACGCCCGGAAAGACAAAGAACAACGACATCGTCTGGGAGGAACGATTTTTTTCTAAAAACACCCAAGGCGTGCGCCGATTCCAGCGCGGGAATAATTCCTTCTAAACGAGTGAGTTCTACGGCAGCTTGCAAGGCTTCGTCGTCGTCCACCGCCAGAACTTCCGATCGTCTCGATTTGGCCAGATGAGCGTGCATCGGACCGATGCCCGGATAATCCAGACCGGCCGAAATAGAGTAAGGTTCTTCGATTTGACCGTCGGCATTTTGCATCAGTAAAGTCTTGGCTCCATGGATAATACCGGTCGTTCCCAAATGAATCGTTGCTGCCGATTCACCGGAATCGACGCCTTTTCCGGCTGCTTCAGCCAAAACCAATTGCACGCGCGGATCGTCGAGATATTCATACATGGAGCCGGCAGCATTGCTCCCTCCGCCAACGCAAGCAATTAAATAATCAGGATAATTGCGGCCTTCTTTTTCTAATAATTGCGATTTAATTTCTTTACTTATAATCGATTGCAAACGAGCCACCAAATCGGGATAAGGATGAGGTCCCACCGTCGATCCGATAATGTAATGGGTATCCGCCGGGTGACAGCACCAGTCGCGGATTGCTTCGTTGGTCGCGTCTTTCAAGGTTTTATTACCACTCACGACCGGGCAAACGCGCGCGCCCAGCATTTCCATCTTGCGTACGTTCAGTTTTTGCCTTTCTACGTCGGTTGCACCCATATAAACCACACAGTCCATGTTCATTAGCGCGCAAACGGTGGCGGTTGCGACGCCGTGCTGCCCCGCGCCGGTTTCCGCGATGATGCGAGTTTTTCCCATGCGACGCGCCAGCAAAATCTGGCCGATCGTATTATTAATTTTGTGCGCTCCCGTGTGGTTGAGATCTTCACGCTTGAGATAAATTTTGCATCCGTAGCGGTCGGACAAACGTTTGGCTTCGTACAAAGGCGACGGACGGCCTACATAATCTTTCAACAATTCGTTATACTCTTTTTGGAATTGCGGATCCTGAATAATCGACAGGTATTCTTTCCGCAAATTTTCTACGGGAGCATACAAAATTTCGGGAATGTAAGCTCCGCCGAATTCGCCGTAATAGCCTTCTTCATTGACTTGATAAGTAATATTTGGTTCCATAATTTTAAATTGTTATTCATTGATTCACTTTATATTATAAAAAAAGGTCTATTGTGAGTTTACAACAGACCTTTGATATTTAAAACGGCAATTTCACTCACTTTTTGGGTAAAAATAAGCACCACCACCAATTATTGTTTGTTTGAATCATTTCGTTGATTATGAAATTTGGATGCAAAGATAGGAGTTTATTTTGGAATGACAATGGGTAAATGAAAACAACTTTGCAAAAACAGCATTTTGTCAGAAAAACAATTAGGCTTTTGATAGAGATATGGAGGAATCAGACAAAAAACCTGCGAAAAAGTAATATTGATTACTTGGAATTTTGTACTTTTGCGGGCTGAAAAATCAGAAATATCAAATGACTGTT